>JANPOX010000430.1:0-7921 GCA_031428235.1 Bacteroidia bacterium
ACCTACTTTTCTTTCGCCACCTTCAACAAATGCTACTACAGAAGGAGTTGTTCTTTTACCTTCGTTATTTGCAATAACAACAGCTTCATTTCCTTCCATAACTGCAACACAGCTATTGGTTGTTCCTAAATCTATTCCTATGATTTTTCCCATAATACTTTAATTTTAAATTGTTTTTTGTTAATTACGGTAAACAGTAGTCAATGTTTATGCCAATGCAGAAAGCTGAATTATTTATGACAGGCTGGCACAAACAAAAAAAAACCACCTAAAATTTGTCATTTTAGATGGTTGAAATGCGTATAAATGGCAGATTTATGGGCAGATAAACTTGTATCTTTTTACAAATTGGAGTGAATTTGTTAATGGATCATCGGCAATTTTATTAATAAAATCGTCTTTTAATTCTTTCCCTAATGAGCTTTTTGAAATAGATGCAAAGATGCCCACCCCTCCGGTAATATTGGAGTAATTTGGTTTATCCTGTGCAATTGAGGTAGAAGGTTGGTTAACTTTTAGGAAGGTATCCATATTTTCGCTGCAAGCATAAATAATATATTCCATATAATGTGCGGTCCTATTCTTGATTGAACCAGTTGTCTTTTTCGGTATCTGGTTAGCAATGTTGTTATAAAATTCACTTGCTGGGAAGGATACCATCATTTCTTCAATTTTGGATAAAGATGAAGCGGTTTGAATCGGAAAATCCATATCCACAAATTTTCTATTACCAGTAATGCCATCGGTTAAGGAATCAATATAATGAAAGCGCATAATCACTTTATATACTTTAGAGTTTAGTACTGAGTTGAATCTGATTTTTGGAGTAAAGGTTAATACGCTGTAATCAATATAAGCCACCGCCTGGGTTTGAATACCTGCAGTTGGAGGTGTATACGCCGTGTTCCCAAAACCGCAATGAATTGGATAATGAAAAGGAGCAGGTGAATTTGGTGTATAATTAAAAGGCATAGCCGAAAATGGCTTTACACTATCAATCATTACCGTTTTAGCGGAAAATTCAGTACCTGTATTAATATTTGTGATTGTTAATTTATATTCACCACTATTGTATAATTTATCAGTGGTTTGCCAGATACGTTGATTCACATTAAAATTACCGCCTGCTGTAGGCACAACTGTTTCTGTCAGAACAATTTCTTTTTTGGTTGCAACAGTACCCGTTCCTATGGAAGTAAGAGTTGGTGTTGAACTGCCCACCATAAAACGTTGTAAGGTTACTTTTAATTCTCCGGGACCGTAATTGATATCTTCAGAATTTTGGCCAGCTACCAAAGCATCACCATCGGTCAGATATACTTTGTTAATTCTAATGTTTTGAACCGCTAAATTAGGGTTTAAAACACCGTAAACAGAAACAGACTCTTTCCCCGGAGCCAATACATCCAAATCATTTTTGCAGGAAGTTAAAGCTAAAGTGCTGAGGATTGATACTGTTATATATAAGATTTTGTTTTTCATTGTATGTTTTGAATAATTACAAATTTACAATTTTTGACCAAACTAAAAATATATTTAATTAGTTTTACCTTTTTTAACCACATAGGTACAGAGTAGTGGGAATGACAAGTATATATAGAGCGCATTATAGTTGAACCGCAGCTTAAACTCTAAGCATAACTGTTAAATTTTGGTGAATCTCCTTTTATATAAACCTATGAATCTATGAGGTTAAAATTTAAATGTATTTTAGCACTTAAATATTAATAAATCAATAAGCATGTCAGTTCATAAAGAAGTAAAAAAGGTAACCACACATCAATTGCAGGAAATGAAACGCCGTGGAGAGAAAATAGCCATGCTGACAGCTTACGATTATACGATGGCTAAAATAATTGATCATGCAGGAATTGATGTGATTTTAGTGGGTGATAGTGCCAGTAATGTTATGGCCGGACATGAAACAACCTTACCTATTACTTTAGACCAAATGATTTATCATGCTTCTTCGGTAATTAGGGCCATTGACAGGGCATTAGTGGTGGTTGATCTTCCATTTGGTTCATATCAGGGAAACTCGAAAGAAGCCTTGACTTCTGCTATCAAGATCATGAAAGAGAGTGGGGCACATGCCGTTAAATTAGAAGGTGGAAGAGAGATCAAAGATTCTATTGAACGTATCTTATCTGCCGGAATTCCGGTAATGGGCCATTTAGGTTTAACCCCGCAATCCATTTATAAATTTGGAACCTACACCGTAAGAGCCAAAGAAGAAGAAGAAGCACAAAGATTATTGGAAGATGCTCGAATATTAGAAGAATGCGGTTGTTTTGCTTTGGTTTTAGAGAAAATTCCTGCAAAATTGGCTACAGAAGTAGCTAAAGCTGTTACCATCCCGGTGATTGGTATTGGTGCCGGTGGCGGTGTTGACGGACAAGTATTGGTAACGCATGATATGTTGGGTATGACTCACGAATTTAGTCCGCGCTTTTTAAGAAGGTATTTGAATTTATACGAAAGTATGACAGGTGCTTTTCAATTATATATTAAAGATGTGAAGAGTAGGGATTTCCCGAATGAGGGGGAGCAATATTAATAACTCACCACAGAGCCACGGAGAAACAGAGGGTTCTCGTCCATCAAGTAGACCACAGAGCCACAAAGAAACAGAGAGTTTCAGGGTGAGTGTACGGACTGAAAGAGTTACCACAGAGGCGAAAAGAAACAGTGGGTTCTCGACTTCACTCGAACTGACAATAATATCTAAAACACAAAAAAAAACCTGGTCATTATGATCAGGTTTTTCTTTAAAAATTTTCTCAGTGATCTTAGTGTCTCCGTGGTGAGTGCTCTAACCAATAGCTTCGTTCAGATCCGCCAGTGTAGGCACTTTTCCGAAACTAATAATGGCATTGCAATGAGATTTTAAAGCCGCGCCAAAAGTTTCATTCTCCAGATAAGGTACGCCGAATTCCTCTGCTGTTGATTTCACAATTTCAGATACTTCCGGATAATGCACATGACAAATGGTTGGGAATAAATGATGTTCCACCTGGAAATTCAGTCCTCCTACATACCAGGAGATCCATTTGCTTTTACGGGAAAAATTAACGGTGGTATTCATTTGATGAACAGCCCAGTTATTTTCAATGGTCATATCTGTATTTGGTAAGGGATGAGTCGTTCCTTCTACAGTATGTGCTAGTTGAAATACAACAGTTAAAACAACCCCAGAAATAAATTGCATTAATACATACCCCCAAACCAGTTGAATAAACGGAATATGAAAAACAAATACAGGCAATGCGAATATTATTGCCCAATAAATTACTTTACTTAAGAAGATCTTAAACCAGATAACGCGGTTCTGTTCTTTTGTACTGGTATTGACACCTTGCTTGGTGTATTTATGAAATTGTAAAAAGTCTTTTAACAATGCCCAGTAAAGCGTTAAGATCCCATAAAACAAAAATGCATAAACCACCTGTAATTTATGATACCATTTTACCTGAGTATGAGGATTGAATTTTAAAATTAATTTATCGGCTATGTCATCATCATAATCCAAAACATTGGTATAGGTATGGTGCATCACATTATGTTGCAGTTTCCAGTTAAAAACAGATCCTCCTAATAAATTTAAAGTATGCCCTAACCAATAATTGGTTTTACTATTAGAAGAATAAGCGCCATGATTGGCATCATGCATTACGCTCATGCCAATGCCCGACAATGCAAAGCCCATTATCGTCCATAAAATTAAACTGATTTTAAAAGATGGGGTAAAGGCTAACAGAAAAATAAAAGGTAATAAGTATCCACTCATTAAGATAATGGTTTTGATAACCATTGTAGAGTTATAATGTTTTGACTTGTTATTTTCCTTGAAATGTGCGTCGACGCGTTTACGAAGTGTTGCGAAAAAAAGCGCTTTGTCTTTGTCTTTATCAACGAAACGAATAGGTATAAATGTCATTTTTTGTTTATTTTTTATTAATACAAGGGTATTTTAAGTAAACCCAAAAATAGGAAAAAAACCCCATAATTTCAGCGTTATTTTTAGTAATATTGTTAATTATTAACAACAAAAAATCATATTCGCCTATAGGAGTATTTGATTCCGGTTACGGTGGTTTAACCATTTTAAAGGAGCTGGTGGAGGCTATGCCTGAATATGATTATTTGTATTTGGGAGATAACGCAAGGGCACCTTACGGATCACGGTCATTCGAAACTGTTTATGATTATACGTTGGAATGTGTGAATCATTTATTTGATAAAGGATGCGAACTGGTAATACTTGCTTGTAATACGGCATCTGCAAAAGCGTTAAGAAATATTCAGCAAAAAGACCTTCCATTAATCGATTCTAAAAAAAGAGTGTTGGGTGTGATCCGTCCCACGACAGAAGTGGTTGGTAATTACAGTAAAACAAAACACATCGGAATTTTTGCTACCAGCGGAACGGTTTCTTCGCAATCTTATGTCATCGAAATTGAAAAAGCGTTTCCTGAACTAAAAGTGTTCCAGGAAGCTTGTCCGATGTGGGTTCCTTTGATTGAAAATAATGAACTTGATCATGAAGGAACTGAATTTTTTGTCAAAAAACACATTGATCAGTTATTTGCCCAATCAAAAAAAATAGATACGGTTATTTTAGGTTGCACGCATTATCCTTTATTAAGACCATTGCTTGAAAAATATTTACCGGAGGGCGTTGTGATTCTTCAACAGGGTTCGATTGTGACTCATGGATTAAAAGATTATTTATTCCGTCACCCGGAAATGGAAACGCTTCTCAGCAAAAATGGGCGGTTGGATTTTTACACAACTGACTCAGCTGAAGTGTTTAATAAAAACGCCGGCTTGTTTTTCGGGAAAGAAGTGAAATCGAAGCACCTGGCACTTTAAAAAAATCAATAAGAAATTCTTTTTAGTTTATTGGAATCCGTGCTGTAAATAAACAAGGTATTTACCAGTGAGGGTTTTTCCAAAATAACATTCACTGTTTCCTGTGCCATCATAGTACCAATGATGCCGGGCACAGTTCCTAACACACCATTTTCCGAGCAGTTAGGAACATCTTCAAGATTTGGTTCTTCCGGAAAAATATCGCGTAGGTTTTTACTGCCTTTATAATTGAATACGGCAAGTTGTCCTTCGTAACCTAAAATACTTCCGTACACTAATGGCTTATTTATTTTAACGCAGACATCATTGACAATATAACGGGTCGCAAAGTTATCGCAACCATCGACTACAATGTCATAATTGGATAAGATAGTCGCTGCATTTTCTTCATTCAATAAAACTTTGTGCGGAATGTGATTGATGAATGAATTTTGTTGAGAGAGTTTTTGAATAGCGATGTCGACTTTTGGATGACCGATTTCGTTATAAGAATAGAGAGTCTGGCGATGAAGATTACTTTCCTCCACTGTGTCAAAATCAATTACTCCGATCGTACCAACCCCCACTGCTGTTAAATACTGAAGGACCGGGCAACCAAGTCCGCCTGCACCAATGACGGCTACCTTACTTTGCTTCAGTTTGATTTGTCCGTTGATACCAATATCATCGAGCATGATCTGTTTTTGGTAGCGCTTAAATTCTTCTTTGCTTAACATCCGGTTAACATATTATCCCAGTCTTTATAAACAGGTTCATAACCCGATCGTTTGATCAGCGCACTGATTTGTTCCACACTTCTTTCATCAGAGATTTCAAACTGTTCCAACGATTCCGGTTCAACCGTATAGCCACCAGGATTCGTTTTAGACCCTGCACTCATGCTCGTAACGCCCAAGGGTATAATATTGTTTCTCAGGTTTTCGGATTCGCGTGTAGAGATGGATAATTCAACATCTTCATTTAATAAACGGTAAGCACATAATAATTGCACCATTTCTTTATCGCTCACGATCACATTCGGTTCAATAATACCCTCAGCCGGACGCATGCGTGGAAAGGAAATAGAATATTTCGTTTGCCAATATGTCTTTTGTAAATAATCCAAATGTAAAGCACAGAAAAAAGAATCGACACGCCAGTCTTCCAATCCCAATAAAACACCTAACCCAATTTTATGTGTTCCCGATTGTCCAACCCTGTCTGGTGTTTCAAGACGGTTATCAAAATTCGATTTTTTTCCTTTGGGATGATATTGTTTGTACACTTCCTTATGATAAGTTTCCTGGTAAACCAAAACAGAATATACTCCGGCTTCATGCAATGTTTTGTATTCTTCAGTTTCCAATGGCTGCACTTCAATAGAAATATTGGCAAATTTTGATCTGATAAGTGCAATGGCATTTTTAAAATAATCTACATGAACTGTATGATTGGCTTCTCCTGTCACTAATAAAATATGATTAAAACCCTGTGCTTTGATAAATTCAACTTCTTTTAAAATTTCGGCATCGGTTAATGTTTTGCGTGTTACTTTATTGTCTAAACTAAAACCGCAATAGGTACAAATGTTATTACACTCATTGCTCAGGTACATGGGTGCGTACATCTGAATGGTTTTCCCAAAACGTTTTTTTGTCAACTCATGACTGAGCCTGGCCATGTCTTCGAGGTAAGGAACAGCGGCAGGGGAGATGAGTGCTTTAAAATCTTCGAGCGTGCGTTTTTTTGAGTTCAACGCATGTTCAACATCCTTTGCTGTTTTAGCATAGATGGATGTTTTTTGTTCATCCCAGTTGTAGGTGTTGAATATGGTGTTAAAGTTCATTGTTTGTTTTTGTGTCCCGCGGATTTCGCTGATGTCCGCAGATTTTGTTATCCCGGTTATTAAAATATTTTTTTATAATAATTCTGTAATTAAAAATCAGCGTTAATTTGCGCTATCTGCGGGAGACTATTTTACTCATTTAAAAAACTTGTCAATGGACTTGTTGGAGAAGCCCGGTTCCCTATTTTTGAAAGACCCGCTTCATAAGCCAGTCTTCCGGCCAGCACTGCATTTTTAAATGCGATTCCCATTTGATTAGGATTCTTACAAGACGCAATTGCTGTATTCACTAACACTGCATCCGCTCCCATTTCCATCGCACGTGCTGCATGAGACGGCGCACCAATTCCTGCATCTACGATTACTGGCACTTTACTTTGTTCAATGATGATCTCTAAAAAATCTTCTGTTTTTAAGCCTTTATTACTTCCAATCGGTGAACCTAAAGGCATCACGGCAGCAGTTCCTGCATCTTCCAAACGTTTACATAAAACAGGATCTGCATGAATATATGGTAATACAATGAAACCTAGTTTTGCTAATTCTTCCGTAGCTTTTAAAGTTTCAATCGGATCGGGCATCAGGTAACGCGGATCAGGATGTATCTCTAATTTTATCCAGTTAGTTTCTAATGCCTCTCTTGCTAGTTGAGCCGCAAAAACTGCTTCTTTGGCGTTACGCACACCGGAAGTGTTTGGCCATAATTTTACGTTGGCTTTTTTAAGAGCTTCCAATAAATCATCGCTTGGCGCATTCGTATTAATTCGTTTTAATGCCACAGTTACCATTTCGGTACCGGACGCTAAAATGGATTCATACATTTCCTGGCTGGAGCCGTATTTACCGCTTCCTAAAAATAAACGGGATGAAAACGAATGATCGGCTATTTTAAGCATGGGATAAAATTTTATTTATTTCTTTTACTAAATGTTCTTTATTAGTTGAGTTGGTAATCAATCCTGAAACGGCAATGCCATGCACGCCAGTATTAATAATGGATTCAATATCTTTTAATTCAATTCCACCAATCGCGTAAATCGGCGTGGTTAAATTTTCCGCTTTCATTTTTTTAATGACCTCTTCATAACCGTTTGCTCCTAACACAGGACTTAGTTTTTCTTTGGTTGTTGTAAACTGAAAAGGACCAAGTCCGATGTAATTCACTGATTCTGCACAACGTTGTTGAATGTGTTCAAAGGTATTAGCAGTTCCTCCAATAATTTT
>JANPOX010000431.1:0-3630 GCA_031428235.1 Bacteroidia bacterium
ACCATTTGCCAATCACCAAACATACCATACAAACTTTTTAAATATTCTGCAGCAGCTTCAGTGGCTTTATACACATCAGAACGCTCATCAATGTAAGAGGTAACGTTTAATCCATACATTTTTCCTGTAGGATACATAAACTGCCATAAACCGGTTGCTCCACAGCGTGAGCGGGCATTTGGATTCAAAGCAGATTCAATAACAGCTAAATGTTTTAACTCTAAAGGAATATTATGTTTGTCAAAAACCTCTTCAAACATTGGATAGTATAATTGCGATAAGCCCATCATTCGGCTTACTAACTCGCGCCTGCGAATGGCATATAATTCAATAAATCCCTTAACATGGGGATTATAAACCAAATCAAAAGGCGAAATTGCATCCAGTTTTGCTAAGCGGCTCTCATATACGAAATCTTCAAAACGAGGCACACTGTCAACAGCATATTTAAATTTATTTGATTTAGGATATACCGGCTTCAACAATGCTTTTTCAAGTATTTTTTGATTGGCCAAACTATCCAGCATTGCAGCTACAGGATTGTCTGACATGGTAAGTGTGTTTTGAGCAAACAAACTTCCTGTACCCAATACAGACACCAATAGCGCCTTTTGGAATGTGAGTTTTAGTTTAGTGGACATCGCGTTTGGTTTATTAGTGTAACGTAATAAGTGACAAAACGTTACAAAAATGAATAATTTCTATATAACAAGTATAAAAAATATATTTAATAAACAAAAGTTAAAGTACTTTAATTTTTAACTTTGCGCTGTGAAAAACAAGGAAGAAGAACCAAAGATTTATTTTGAACGCAGTATTGCATTAGTAATTACAATCACAATATCCTCGTTATTGATTGATTGGTTTAGCATTAAAATGCTTTTGGATGTTAATCCATGGGGTTCGGCAACTGCAATTCCCGGATTGATGCTCACGCTACAAAGCCTGTGGTTAATAGTGAATCCGTATGCTGTTGTTTATGAAAACCGATTTGAAATCAAACAATCTTTAATTTATAATAAAGAGTTTTATTATTTGGATGCGAGAGCAATCGATGAAAAAAAAAGTAATTCACTAAACTTAATTTATAACGATGGTGATGCGGAAACGCTTCCATTATTAGGCATGAGAGCTTCACATAAAGAAAAATTCAGAGAAAAATTGAACCAGAAAATTGTAGAAAGTTTGGAAAAAAGAGATTTTTAATTCCAGAATCTAACAAATAAAACAAACTAATAAGAACAAAGCAATTCTTCAATGAAAAATAAAAAGCTCCTTTTTTTTGTTATTCTTTTATTCCCGGCTCTGTTTAAAATAATACTTGAATTTACAACCATCAATTCCCGTAAACTTCCATATTATGGACCAAAAGAATTAAAGGGAAAGGATACGGTTTATTATAAAGTAAATTCTACATTTAAAACACTGCCCAAGAATAAAAAAGATACACCAGGCTTAGAGAATATTAATCTTGATACAATTAACTTTCCATTATTTGCGGTTTGTTTTATAAAGCAAAGCTATAAAAAAGATGATTACCGCATGGCGGGATTAACCGAATATGCGCAGTATAAAAAAGACAAAATAAAATTAATTCCTTTTGTGATTGTAACTCCTTGCGAAGGAATAAATGATCCCACCTCTTTAATAGAAATGCAAAAACTTTCTGTTGGAAATAAAAATATTTTCAACCTGTATTGGCCACCGTCATCATTTGATAGTTTGAACCTGACCTTCTTTAAAGAAAAACCCATTTACATTGATTATAGTTTTTTTGTATTAGTAGATAAGAAACGCCATATCAGAGGATATTATGACGGAAGATACATCGCAGAAATTAAACGTTTAACGGAAGAGTACCAACATTTGAGATTGAAAGAGGAGAAAGAACAACTCATTAATGTAAATAAAATAGAAAGTAAATAATGACAAAATATTTTTTAATAGTGGTTTTACTGGCAATAGTTGTTGGATGTAAAACAACAACAACCGAAACACAAAAGGTAGTATTGCCAGTGATAGGTGAAAAAAAATTGGCGGGTACGGATGGGAAAGACACCATTTACCATACTGTTCAGCCTTTTTCATTTGTAAACCAATTTAATGATACGATCACAGAAAAGACTGTTAAAAATAAAATTTATGTTGCTGATTTTTTCTTTGCTACCTGTCAGAGCATTTGTCCAAAAATGAGTTCACAATTAGTGCACGTTCAAAACGCGTTTAAAAATGATGATGACGTTTTGATCCTATCACATTCGGTAAACCCACTGCATGATACTGTTGCTGTTTTGAATGGCTATGCGCAAAGTTATGGGGCATTAAAACATAAGTGGCATTTTCTCACCGGAAATAAAAAAGCAATTTATGATATGGCAAGATACAGTTATTTGGTAAACGCACTGGAAGAGGATGGAACACCGGAAGGATTTTTACATAGCGAGTTGTTTATTTTGGTTGATGAGAAGAAACAGATCAGGGGAATGTATGATGGCACCGACAGCGTGACAGTTGCAAAGATGATTTCAGATATACAGTTATTAAAACAGGAACAATGAAAAAATTGTTGTTTCTTATTTGTTATTTGATCACATCAAACCTTGTTTCTAACAACAAATTGGCAACGGTTTATTATTTGGATAGCTCCTCAATAATTATTACTTCTGAAAATATTTTATTGAACGATAAAAAGCCGAATCCAGTTTTTCAGTTGTTTCGTAAAAAACATAAATTGAACAAGCGAATCACGGCAGCTGTGCTCGCATTCCCTTTCCCGTTTGGCATTGTTGGGCTGCACCGTATTTATTTGGGAACCAAACCGTATGTGCCGGTTGCGTATATTGCAAGTTTAGGAGGCGTGTTCGGAATACTTCCGTTCATTGATTTTTGCGCCATTACCTTTGATAAGGATTTTGATCAATATAAAAATAACGGGAAAGTATTTATGTTTATAAAGGAATAGTTTATTCTTCTTCAAATTTATAAGAATACTTCCTCCATTTATCAATGACCTGCTGCATATCCGCAGGCAATTCACTTTCAAAAAACATTGGCTCTTTGGTAATAGGATGGGTAATTCCTAATGTTTTGGCATGAAGCGCCTGCCGCGGTAAAATTTCGAAACAGTTTTCAATAAATTGTTTGTATTTATTGCTGGGCAAACCTTTTAATATCCTATCTCCGCCATATTCATTATCATTAAAAAGTGGATGCCCCAGATGCTTCATGTGAATACGGATCTGGTGAGTGCGACCGGTTTCTAATTTACATTCTACAACAGTTACATAACCAAAACGCTCAATCACCTTATAATGTGTAATGGCATGTTTACCATGATCACTATCCGGAAAGCAAGCCATTACTTTTCTGTTTTTTAAATCGCGGGCCACATTGCAGGTTATTGTTCCGGCATCTTCTTTTACATCCCCCCATACAATAGCGATGTATTTTCTGTCAAGGTTTCTGTCAAAAAAATCTTTTGCCAAACGAGTCATCGCTAATTCAGTTTTAGCCACAATAATAATTCCTGAAGTGTTTTTATCAATTCGATGAACCAGTCCCGGTCTGTCGATGGATAAATTTTCTGTAAGTTGTGTTTTAGAAGTTGGCAAATTTTTAAAACGGTAAGCT
>JANPOX010000432.1:0-4000 GCA_031428235.1 Bacteroidia bacterium
CTATATATTTTTATAGGAACGTTTATCATAGCCAGGTCGCCACTGTCTTTTAAGCAAGTGTGGTTTTGATCCTTGTAGGTAAATCCAACAATCCCAAATGATGACGGACACCCGAAAGGATTTCCTGCAGTGCAAAGTGGAGCATTTAAAGTTACAAGGTCCATGATTGGAATATAATTGGGAATACAGGTAAATGGATTGTTGGAAATGTTTAAAGAGTATGAAACAATGAATGGATCAAAACAATGAATCAAATTATTACTGCAATCTAAAATCGCAAGGCCGGCGGGTAGTGCAGGCAGACTTGTAAGTTGATTAGTACTGCATGATAAATTGTTGAGAGAACCTGGAATTGCAGGAAGAGATGTGATGACGTTGTTATTGCAATTTAAATAACCAAGACTGTTAGGTAGGTTTGGAAGCCCTGCTAATTGATTACCTGCACATTGCAATGTACCAAGAGCGTTTGGTAAAGAAGGTAAAACAGTAAGTAGATTATTCTGGCAATCCAAAAAATTTAAACTGGAAGGTAATGCGGGCAAAGAGGTTAATTGATTGCTGCTGCAAATCATACTAACTAGTGAAGTGGAAAGTGCAGGTAAAGCTGTTAAAAAGTTAGAACTGCATTCCAGTTCAATTAATGAATTTGGTTGTGTTGGTAAACTTTGCAGTTGATCATTATTGCAGTAAAGTAAGGCTAATGCATTTGGGAGTGCAGGTAAAGTACCAAGCGGATTGTTGTTGCAGTTTAATTTGTATAAGGAATTAGGCAGTGTCGGAATACTTCCTAAATTATTGCCTGAACAAATGATGGTGTTTAATGAACCTGTTAATGCTGGTAAATTGGTTAACTGATTTTGTGAGCAATCCAAAAAGATTAAGGAAGTTGATAAAGCCGGAAGACTGCTTAATTGACTGTTGCTACAAATTAAAGTCTCTAATGTATTTGGCAACAAAGGCAGTGTGGTTAATTGATTTGAACTGCAATCCAAATACAGTAAAGCATTGGGTAGTGCCGGTAAAGTTTGGATCGGATTAGCACTACAGTTTAAACTTATTAAAGTAGCAGGTAAGGTGGGAAGGCTTTGTAACTGGTTACTGGTGCATGAAAAAGTAATAAGGCCAGTCGGTAATGCAGGCATTATTTGAATCACATTGTTGCAACAGTTAAATTGGATTAAGGAATCCGGCAACGCAGGAAGGCTTGCTAACTGGTTGCTCCAGCATTCTAATAATTTAATGGTATTTGGCAATGGAGGCAAACTATCAATAGAGTTTTGTCCGCATAATAAAACCAATAAACCATTAGGTAAAGCTGGCAAACTATCCAGCGCATTACCTGTAAGTATTAATGTATCCATCATTGCAGGCAGAGCAGGAATGGTGGATAGTCTGATATTTATTGTATCGTAAACATTAATAGTACAGTCCAGTGTTTTTAATGAATCAAAATATTGTATCCCATCCAAGGTCACAATATGTCTATTATGAATGATTATTCTTTTTCTGGATGTTACATCTGTGTGCGTGGTATCCATTTGGTTCCCCTGCATGGCTGAAGGAATAGTGGTTTGAAGCCAGGATGCAAAACTGGTATCAGCAATGGTCACATAATTTTGTGCTTTTAGATTTGTTAAACAAAAGGTAATAGCAAGTAGTGTAAATAAAGTTTTCATAGCGACTAATTTTAGTGTTACGTAAAATTAGGGGATCTTTAGGCCTTTATTTTTGAAGATTGGCAACAGGCGGGTTTAAACTTATAACTGGTTGCTTTTGGGCGATAAGTGATTTTCACAAAAAAAGCGCTTAGGTATCACCAAAGCGCTTTATATTATTGTGTCAGCGATTCTGAATCTTGTATAGAATGCCTAAAAAACCTCTTTCGCTACACGCTTTGTACTATCTGATGTTCCCATGGTGTAGTAATGTAAGCATGGAACACCCGCTTTTTTTAGTTCTTTGCTTTGTTCTATACACCATTTAATACCCACTTCTTTTACCGCTTTATCATCTTTGCATTTTTCCAATTCTACAAATAAATCCTGAGGTAAATCGATGTGGAATATTTTAGGCAAAGCAATAAGTTGCGAGCGTGAACTTAATATCTTCAATCCCGGAATAATAGGAATAGTAATACCGTTATTTCGGCATAACTCAACAAATTCAAAATATTTTTTATTATCAAAAAACATTTGCGTCACAATATAATCGGCACCGGCGTCTACTTTTGCCTTCAGCCATTTCATATCACTGTATAAATTGGGTGCTTCGAAATGTTTTTCGGGATAACCGGCAATACCCATGCAGAAATTAGTGGGTGATGCATCTTTCATTTCATCATCCAGGTAAATACCGGCATTCATATCTTTAATTTGTTTTACTAAATCAATGGCATAATTATGTCCGCCGGGCTCAGGTACAAAATGAGATTCAGTTTTAATACTATCACCACGAATGGCTAATACATTATCAATGCCTAAAAACTGTAAATCTATTAAGGCGTTTTCAGTTTCTTCGCGGGTAAAACCACCGCAAATAATATGAGGTACCGCTTCCACATCATATTTATTCATAATAGCAGCGCAAATACCAACAGTACCCGGACGCTTACGAATGCTTACTTTTTCGAGGTAGCCGCCATCGCGTTTTTTGTAAATATATTCTTCGCGGTGATAGGTAACATCCACAAAAGCAGGTTTGAATTCCATTAATGGATCAATACCATCGAAAATGGAATGGATGCTTTTTCCTTTAAGCGGAGGAAGGATTTCAATAGAAAATAAAGTGTCTTTCGCAGATTTAAGATGTTCGGTAATTTTCATACATTTCTAAATAAGATGCAAATGTAATGATATCAAACAAATAAAAAAATGAACAACCTCATAGCGTTCTTTCTATGATTTAATGGAAAAACAATTAAAACCGGTATCCAAACGACATCCCGAATTTAAAAGCATTCAGCGGAAACTGATTTTTATTGTAATTGTAGGCTTTAGTTAAATCATCTGATCCATCAAAAGTATCGATGCGGTATCCTATTCCTGCAATTAATAATATGTTGAAATTCTTAGTTACCCGGAATAACAGTCCATTATCCAGCATAACATATAATCGATTCAGCGTAAAGGACTGATTTAAAACATACGAAGAAGTGTAATAACCATTGGCATCATAAGTGTAACCATTCTTATTATATGTGCCGGTAAACTTTGCCCTGCCAACGTATGGCCCGATAAAATGCGTAACAGCATGCTTGCCACTTGTTTGAAAATGAATACCTAATCCGGCTTCATAGTTTTTATTTGTGTATTTAAAATCAGAAACCGTGAAAGCATCCGCAGTGTTAGTATTATAGTAATTATAATTATTTCCTGAAAACATGGTATTAACTGATTGCGTAAAATAGGGCGCCGCAAAGCCTACAGATATAGGAACATAAACATGCAAATAATTATTTGCAAATTCCCTGATGTAATTAACGCCGAAAGAGCCGTTTAAAGGCTCCATAATATTAAGGGAGATGAGGTTTTTTGTAGACACCAAATCATTAAAAGCAGCTTTCTCCATACTATCTCTGTTAATTCTGCTTCCGCTATAGCCGCTATTATACACGATCATGGGAGTGCTTACAAACTCTGGCTCTGTTGGCGTATTTAATACTTCATGTACACCGTTTTGATAAATAATTAGGGCCACGTCTTTTTTAGAAATGCTGATGGTTGGCCCATCCTGATAGGTAAAAAGTTTATATTTAATTTCATTTTGATTGATTTCCAGTATTTTCACTTCTATTTTAGAATTGTCTTTTTTAAACAACTGGTCCTGAGCATATCCTGTTCCGGTTAGCACAACAAATAAGGTAAACAGCAAGTTTTTCATATAGTAGAAGTTAAGTTTTTTAATTGTTATATGGTATAGTCATGTTTAACGTTGTTAACACTGAGGCAACATGACTATTTCATAAATACTTTTTTAAAATAATTTTACTAAAGATAACAAA
>JANPOX010000433.1:0-3966 GCA_031428235.1 Bacteroidia bacterium
CATTGCTTTCCGAATCACCTTGTGCGCCAGGTAAGTATTTGTATTATTCATAGCCACCCTTTCAATATCAGACTTACTTCCATACTGTGCGGCTACGCCCATATTAGCGGAAATATCAACAGCCTCGGTTTGTTTAAAATAATACATACGGTAATTTGTCACCTTCATGTTATCAATAAAAATAACCGGCGCATTAGCCGTAAACTGAAACACAATTTCTTCATCATCTGTGATTTCAGAAAGGGGTGGTAATAAATCTTTCCGTGGTAGAATTTCAGGCTGCTCAATCAGGGAAGGAGATTCTTCTGTTTTTTCCAAGATTGTATTGTAATGTTCAATCGGTTTATTGACAATAACAGGAAACACAGTATCAGATTGTGTAACAGCGTTGCTTAAAGTCTTCTGAAATTTTTCTTCTTCTATGAGTTGATACACTGAAGGATGATTTTTACTTTTTTGAAAAATGACAAAGAAAATAGAAATACCAATTAAGAGGCCGCATAAAACACTGATAAATATAGTATTAAAGGAATCGGAACCGCCTTTTGTTTTGTAATCAATTAAGGCGTCCAATTTGCGCATATCAGCATCCGTAACATTAAATTGCTCAAATGATAAAGAAGACAAATAATTCAACTCGTCTTGTTGCATCTTGTTTTCCAAGTTCTTTTTTTGAGTCCCGGTTAATGATTTATAATCAGATATATCACTTGGTTTAAGCATTCTTTTTAGTTTGTATAATTTGTTCTTCTAGTAATAATTTTAAATTCCGTTTACCGTTTTGTATATAACTTTTAATTTCGTTTAAAGTAAAAGACGTTGCATCGGCTATTTCCTGGTAACTTTTGTTTTTCAAATAAAACAATTCTACACACGTGCGTTGATTCTCTTTTAGTTTCGGCAGACAGCTTTTCATAGCCTCAAGCATTAACTCATCGTCTACTGAATTTATTTTTTCTTCCGCTTCACAAGTCGGGTCTTCGTATTCGAACTCATAATAATTTTTTATGTTTTTCGCATTCGATTTATTTTTTCGGATCAGGGATATGCAATGATTTCTGACCACAAAACTCAACCAACCTTTAAAATTATTGATTTCTCTGTTATTAATATCCAGCATTAGCTTTTCAAACAATTGCATGGTTGCATCCTGTGCTTCATCTTTATCCTGTAAATAAAACAAACAGGTACCATAAACAACGGAGACATGTTTCTTAAACAGTTCGGCAAACAATTCCTTATCACCACTCTTCTTAAAGTGTTTCAATAAATCTTCGTCGCTGTTATATTCTTTTTTCTTAAAAAGCCACATATCTGTTTATCAGACGTTCGGATTAAATAATTCCATAAAAATAAATAATATGTTTTTTTATGGAACTCATCCCTTGATCCGTCTTAAAGTTAAAGAATGCATTTCTAATAAAACAAAGTTTAACCATAAAATTAAAAATCATGAAAAATTTAAAACAAATTATTGTATTAGCAGTATTTAGTGTATTTGGCTACGCTACATTTTCTCAAAACTCCATGGGCGCATTGAAGGGCCAAATATTAAACACCGACCATGAGCCTGTTGTTGGTGCTGTAATTAAAATATTACAAGGTGGCTCTCTTATGGGCGGTACTTCCACAGATGCAGAAGGGCTTTATACTTATAAGCCATTGAGTGCAGGAAACTATGATGTGTTAGTGTCAAGCCAGGAAACTCAAACAAAAAAAATCATTAACGTGAGAGTAAGTTCCGAAAAAACCACTTATCTGGATGTATCGGTTTCTACCAATACTTTGGATATAGTAGAAGTTGTTGCATATAGAAAAGAAGCAATAGATAAAACTTTTATGAATATTAAAGAAATAAGTGGAGAGGATCTTATGCATATGGCATTGGATAAAAGTGATATTGGAGGGGCGGTTCTTAATATGACATCTGAAGCAACAAGAGATGCAAATGGAGATTTTCATTTCAGGGGAGGAAGAGGAGATGCAACAGCTTTTATAGTTGATGGCGTTAGGTCTCCTGGAATTTCCGGAGTACCGGCATTATCAATTGAAAATCTGGCTATTATCACCGGTGGAATCCCCGCACAGTATGGCGATAATACCAGTGGCGTGATTGTAATAACTACCAAGGATTATTTTAGTGGAATACAAAGCAAGAGAATGCGAGATAATTATATTTTAGAAAACAAAGAGCGTGTCCGCCGTGAGAAGGAATCCATGCAAATGGAAAAGCAAAGAAAACATGAGATCGAAGAAGAACTGCGTTTAGAGCAGGAGGCTAAAAAAAATAAAGGATAGGGTTTCAAAAAAAGACATAAAAAAAGCGTAAGACTATTCTTACGCTTTTTTGTTTTAGTAAAAGTTTATCTTTTATAAACCATCACATTAAATACAAATGGTTGAATTTTTTTGATCTGTTCGCTGCGTTTCAATCCTCTTAAACCTGATTTTTTCGTGACCAAAGCCATATCCTTTTTTAAAGAATCATTTTCTAACTTATCAATTGTTTGTTGAATAAAACTGGATTTAATAGCAAAACCGGTTGCTTCAGCAGAGCTTTGTTTTCCGCGGATCACACCAATAATATTACCTTGTTCATCCATTAAAGGTCCGCCGCTGTTACCCGGGTTTACAGGAATAGAGATCTGGTACATAGTTGTGTCATTGTTGAAGCCGGTCATAGAACTTAAAGCACCTTCTCCATAAACAGCATCTCGGCGAGGATAACCTAATGTAAAAATCTTGTCACCAATCTCTGACGGAATTTCTTTAAATGAAAAAGGGAAAGCTAAATTTTTAAGAGCATCAATATTATCTATTTTGTAGATAGCGATGTCAAGGGAAGGCTCACTCGCCACTAACTTAGCAGATGCCCTGTCTAATACATTATTAGTAACAAATACAGAGTCCGCATTTTTTACCATGTGAAAGCTCGTAATAAAATACCCTTTGTTGTTTAATGCGAAACCGGTTCCTTCAATATTAGCAGGAGCATAATGTTTGATGCGCTTATTGGTTGCTCCCGTAATCCCTTCAATGATGGCATCCTGGGAATATTTTAGTTCAGTCACGTCACGCTTCAAATCTGTGATGGCGTTGCTTTGTTGTTTTAATAAATAACCACCGGTGCTTAAAATAGTAATTGTTCCTATCACTGCAAATACAGCAACAGAAGCAGCTACGGCAAATGTTTTACCGTGTTTTTTAATGAAGGTGTCTTCTTTGATTGAAATAATTTTTCCATCCTTACCAAACTCCTGTTTGTGAATAGTGGATAAAATTTGTTTTAAATGAACGCGTTGTTCGTGTTGATTAATGCCTTCAATTAATGTTTTATGTTTTGCAAATGCAATAGCGAATTCGAAATCCGTTTTTACACGTGTTTCAAATTCGTTTTTTTCTTCTGCGCTTAGCGTTCCAAAAATGTAATTGTCAAATAAATCTGTTGCTCTCATCTCTTGTTTCCCTTTCTATATACTAATTTTCAAAAAAATACCTTTTCAATCGTTGTAAACATTTATACTTCTGTGTTTTTGCATTGTCTGAATTGGTATATCCGAATTTCTCTGATATTTCATCCATACTTAACTTATACACGTAAAAATCTTTTAATAGTGTGTTGCAGGGTTCCCCTAAATTTTCCATACAGACATTCATTTTTTCAATGTCTGATTCTTTTTTCAGGTGATCTGTTATTTCATTGCTAACATCCACCACTTCATTTTCCTCATCCTCTTTAAAACGGGATAAGTGACCGTTGCCTCTTAACTGTTTTAACCAAAGCCGTTTGGCAATTGAAAAAATAAAGGTTTGAAGTTGGCAATTCAGTTCAAATGAAGGCTTCTGAACATTTTCATACAAAACAATAATTGTTTCCTGATAAATGTCGGCAGCCGCTTCGCTGTTTCCACTATTGTTTACAACATATTTAAGAACGAGGTTATAATACTTTTTGTATAAAGCGCG
>JANPOX010000434.1:0-2583 GCA_031428235.1 Bacteroidia bacterium
TCTGAATGGCGTTCATAAAAGAATGACTTCATCCCTGGTTGTTATTGGTGATGATGAAGTCCATACGGCCATGGCAAAAACGGTTGGTCTGCCTTTGGCTATTTCTGTTAAGAATTTTTTGACGGGAAAATTTAAATTATACGGTGTGCAGATTCCTACTGTTAAAGAGATTTATGAACCAATGCTTTCTGAATTAGAAAGTTTAGGAATTATTTTTAGTGAAGAAGAATACTAATTTAATAAGCCAAAAAGGTTTATAAAACCATAGTCTTTGTTAGGAAATTAAACCATTAAATTCCCTTTAATTTCTTTAAATTTGATAAAATTTTTAAAAAAATAAACATGATAAAAAAAATATTTTTTAGTGCTTTAATGTTTTCAACTCTGTTAATTAGCGCGCAATCTTTTACAGCTACATATAGTTTTGCTGCAACAACCACTGTATCTGGTACAACTGATCCAACTCCGCCACCGGTAGTAACCGGTTTAACCTGTGGTTCTTTTATGGCTGTTGGAACACCATCAGCAAATCCAAATGCAGCCGGTCGATTTTCTTTTGTTGGATGGCCAACAGGCGCATTAACAGGAACCACTTCTGTTGATACTTATTCTACAATGACCGGTAGTATCAATACAAATGAATATTATGAAGTAATTCTTACTCCTCAATCCGGTTATACTTTAGCACTTAACGGTATTGCATTTACTGCGCAGCGTTCAGGATCAGGTATAAGAAATTACGCTGTGAGAACAAGTGCTGATGGATTTACTAATAATTTACCGGCTGCAGTTGTAACAAATACTAATCTATCAGTTGTGGGAGCAAATGAATTTTTCTGGAATTTTGATGTAATTACTTCAGCTCAAAACGGAAGTAATATTAATTTATTTGGAGCTACATCAACATCATCCGTTGCTTTCCGCTTTTATGGTTGGAATAGCGAAACATTAGCAGGAACTTTTAGTATAGATAATGTTGCGTTTTCAGGTACAATAACAGGAACACCTCCGCCATGTAATTCACCAACCATTACATCCATAACAAATAATTCTCCTATTTGCGCTAACCAGGTATTGGATTTACAATCTGGTATTTCAGGCGATGCACCATTTACATATTCCTGGACAGGTGCAGGTTCATTTGGATCTGCTAATTCAATGAGTACCACGGTTACCGGAGCAACGTCAAGTGATTATACCTTAAGCGTTTCGAATGCTTGTGGAACAGCAACTGCAGTTACTACGGCTTCAGTAAATGCTTCACCTATTATCACAGCCTCCGGTTCTCAAACCTTAAATTGTTCTACTCCAACTGTAGCTATCACTTTAACAACAACTCCAAGTTCAGGATTAACTTATTCATGGTCTGGTCCAATAGTTTCTGGACAAGGTACAGATGCTGTTGTTGTAAGTACAGCAGGTTTGTTTTCGGTTACGGTAACAAATACATTAAATGGGTGTTCAAACACAGCAACTTCTTCAGTAAGTTCTAATACAACTAGTCCTGCAATAACTATATCCGGTAATCAAACTTTAACTTGTACTAGTCCAACAGTAGTTATTAGCATAGCAACAACCCCAAGTTCAGGCTTAACTTACACTTGGACTGGCACAGTAGTTTCTGGCCAAGGTACTGATGCTGTTGTTGTAAATACTGCAGGTATGTATACTGTTACGGTAACAGATGCAACAAATGGTTGTTCAAATTCAGCAACTTCGGTAATAACTATTGATACAGCTATACCTACTGTTTCTTTAAACACATCATCAATAAATTTGCAGTGCGTAACTATAAATAGTGTAACCTTAGTAGGGGGCGCTCCATCTGGTGGTGTCTATAGTGGTAACGGCGTAACTTCCGGTGTTTTTAGTCCATCTGCTGTTGGTATAGGAACATATACAATTACTTATACTTATACGGATGCGGCAAATGGTTGTTCTAATTCAGCATCTGATAATATTGTAGTTGATGCCTGTACCGGTATTCAAGCATTAACTAATAATAATTCATTTAATCTTTTTCCAAATCCTAATAATGGTTATTTAACCATTCAATCGCCTGTTTTTCCGGCTGAGTTAAACGTATTTGACATCAATGGAAAACAAGTGCTTTCACAAACGATATCTGCTTTAGAAACTGTTGTTGATTTATCAGGAATAACAAACGGTGTTTACCAGTTGAATATTAAAACGGAGCAGAACTCATTTAATCATAAGGTGATTATCAATAAGTAAACTAATTTCATAACAATTTTAAGAAGCTGTCTCAAAAGGACAGCTTCTTTCATTTTGCTGCACGACTAAGGTAATCGGGAAGCGAAATTGTTTATTCTTAAATATTTTTTAATACGTCTATCATACGTTGGTAATGGTGCGGCTGGTTTGGCGAAAAGGAGCGATATACAGATTTTTCTGGCGGTGCTGCGAAGGCTTTTTGAGCGAAGAAAAAATGGATATGGCTTTTCGCCTTGACTTTTGTATCTTTTGATCAAGCAAAAGATAATAAAAAAATAAATTCCACAGTTTTTGTCGAACAGCCTTAATTGTTTAAATGCACTTAAAATAATCAAAAGGCTCTAAACA
>JANPOX010000435.1:0-2296 GCA_031428235.1 Bacteroidia bacterium
GTCATACACTTGTAAGCCGGCAATAGGCGCTGCAATAGCAATACGTTGAACAGTAGTCATACGCGGCATAGCAAACCCGGCAGTAGAACTGGTAATGTCAACAATTGCTGCAGCAGCAGGGGCTGTTGTTCCAACCCCAACGTTTCCGCCTTTATCCTGCAATACTAATGAAGAATAACTTGTGTTTTCTAAACTTCCTTTTGGTGAGCCACCAGTACTATATGCTTGAAGAACACAATAACCTAAAGCTTCTACATGAAGATGGGAAAGGCTGTTTCCATCATAAAATTTTATTCCGTTATCTGTCCATGGTTCAAAAATATCTGACATAACAGTAGCGGCTGAATACCCAATATTAAAACTTGACTGCGGGTAAACGCCATCGTTCGCTAAAATATTTCCATTTACATGTAAACGTTCAAGCGGAGAAGGTGTTCCAATTCCAAAATTCCCTGTAGATAAAATTCGTGCACGTTCCATACTCGTCGTTTTAAAAACTAGATCCTGCGCATCAGTTGTTCCCAGAAAATTTATTCCGGCAGTAGTACCTGCGTTTCCCAATAGTTGCCACGCGTTGGAGGCTGCCGGTATTAAAACCACATCTCCGTTCACATCTACCGATAACGCTTTGCCTGCTGAGGCAATCGTTGGCGATGCTGATGTAAGATTTGTAAATCTTAAGCCTGATGTATTTGCTGCTGCAGAAGTAATTTCCAATCTGTTATTTGGCGCACTGTTTCCAATACCAACATCTCCTGTATTATTTATAAAAACATGCACTCCGGGAATGTTACCTCCCGAAAGAATAAGTCCGGGAGCTAAAAGTGGGTTTGTATAAACACGGCCTTTTTCAATACCGGTTCCATCTAAAAAAATTAAATCGCCCACGTCTGTACCGGCTGCTGCTCTAATGGTGATGCCATCACCTCCAATAGCACTAACTTCTAATCTTGTGCCAGGCGTAGAAGTTCCTAAACCTAAAAAGCCATTTCCGGCTAAAAAGCGGCCTCGTTCAATATTATTTGTTTTAAAAATAACATCGTTTGCATTTGTTGTACCTAAAAAATTAAGCGGTGTAATGTTTGAGTTGCCTGTAATTTCCCAATTTAAGGTAGATGGCATCACTAAGCTATCATAAATGCGACCATTTGCTGCCGCAAATAAATTTCGAACACCAACACCAATTAACGTATCACTTCTAATAGTTCCTGCGACGTGAAATTTTGATAGTGGATTATTAGTGCCTATTCCAACGTTTTGTGAAAAGGCGTAAAACACTCCGAATGTAAATATGAATAAGATTATTTTTTTCATGTGAAAGTTCAAAAAATTTATTATTTCTTCTCTAATAAAATAGTTAACGTCTTTTCCAGTTTTTCAATCCTTGCTTCTTGTGATTGAATTTTTTCTTCCTGTGATTGAATTACTTTTTGTTGTTCCTGCATCCCTTTGGTAAGAATGACAGAAAGACGCGAATAATCAACCGCCCATAATTCTTTACTTTCATTTTTTGGTTTATAAACCAATTCTGGGAATAAGGTATAAACATCCTGAGCAATGAATCCAAAATCATTTATAACATGGTCGTTTTTAAAAACAATATTACCGGAAGCATCAAAACCAGTATTATGTTTTGAGTAGGTACTGGGTTGTAATTGCATAATTTTTTCAAGTGTTGAATTTTCGAATGCATTTATATTGGTTTTTAATCTTCTATCCGATGTAAAATAATTTGTACCGGTAATCGTTAAATCACCCATACCATTTAAAGTCATTAACAAATTTTCATTACAACCACCACCAGAAGTAAAATTTCTCCAGTTGTAACCTCTATCTGTTGGGGCAAGTGCTGCAGCACCATTTCCGGGATCACTCACATTCCAAAAATCCACATTGCTTGTGCCTGCTTGTCTGTTCATACCTAACACCAAAGCTCCTACCCCATTCAACCAGGATGTTGCCGGCGGTGCCGGTTGACCAAGAGGATCACTATTAAAACTTCCAAAAGAGGAATAGCCTCCCATTACAGCTAACTTAACATTTAATACATCTGTAGCAGTAACAGCCCCTCCACACTGAGAGGTAAAATATTGATTTCCTATTCTCATATTACCCGTACCATTGACTAATACTTGTGGTACCCCATTAGAAACAACGTTTAATAAATTAGTATTAAAGCTTCCCAAACTCACATTATCTTTTTGCACAAAATAAACACCTGTAGTGGTGCAACCTGCATCTATACCGCCAATAAATCCGGCATCACTGTTAGCTATACCGTTAAAGTTACGGGTTC
>JANPOX010000436.1:0-5187 GCA_031428235.1 Bacteroidia bacterium
TTACGGCCAATGGCATCCTTTACCATGAAATCCAGTTTAGGACCGTAAAAAGCTGCTTCACCTAATTCAGTAACTGTTTTCAATCCTTTTTCAGCGGCTGATTCAATAATGGCCTGTTCCGCTAAAGCCCAGTTTTCATCAGAACCAATGTATTTAGTTTTATTTTCAGGATCGCGTAAAGAGATTTGAGCTGTATATTCTCTGAAATCCAACGCATTAAATACATGTAATACCAGATCAATAACTTTTAAAAACTCCTCCTTTACCTGATCGGGACGGACAAATAAATGGGCATCATCCTGCGTAAATCCACGCACACGAGTCAATCCATGCAATTCACCTTTTTGCTCGTAACGATAAACGGTTCCAAACTCGGCATAACGAACCGGAAGGTCTTTATAAGATTTTGGTGATGACTTGTATATTTCACAGTGATGCGGGCAATTCATCGGTTTTAAATAAAACTCTTCTCCTTCATGGGGCGTTTTAATTGGTTGAAACGAATCAGCACCATATTTTTCATAATGTCCGGAACACACATACAGATCCTTATTGGCAATATGAGGTGTTACAACCGGCAAATATCCAGCCTTTGTTTGCGCCTTCTGCATGAACTGAATTAAACGTTCACGTAACATAGCTCCTTTAGGCAACCATAAAGGCAAGCCTGCCCCTACTTTTTCTGAAAAACAAAACAACTCTAATTCCTTACCCAGTTTACGGTGATCACGCTTTTTCGCTTCTTCCAGTAACACTAAATATTCTTTCAGTTCTTTATCTTTAGGAAAAGCAATCCCATAAATACGGGTCAGCATTTTATTTTTTTCATCACCCTTCCAATACGCACCAGCAATATTTAAAACTTTCACGGCTTTAATAAATCCGGTATTTGGAATATGAGGACCACGGCATAAATCGGTAAAATTACCTTGACTATAAAGCGTAATATTACCGTCATCCAGACGTTCTAATAAATCCAGTTTATAAGAATCTCCTTTATCACCAAAGTATTTAATAGCATCTGCTTTACTAATTTCTTTACGAACAAACTCGCTGTTCTGACGGGCAAGTTCCAACATTTTAGCTTCAATCTTTTCAAAATCAGCAGGCGTAAGTACTTCTCCGTTTAAATCCACGTCATAGTAAAAACCATTTTCTAAAGGCGGTCCAACCCAGAATTTTACATTCGGGTATAACGCTTCGAGTGCTTCCGCTAATAAGTGCGCTGAAGAATGCCAGAGTGTATTTTTACCTTCCGAATCATTCCAGGTCAATAAACTCACTGAACTATCCTGATTGATAGCTCTGTTAGAATCTACTACTTCATTGTTAACTTTTGCTGCCAATACATTTCTTGCAAGGCCTTCGCTAATACTCAAAGCTATTTGCATTGAGGTGGTTCCTTTTTCGTATTCGCGGATGGAACCGTCTGGTAGGGTAATTTTTATCATATATTTTTTCCCACTTACAACGTGGGTTTTAATTTTTAGGTCAGCAAATTTAAGATAAAATGCAGAACTACAATAAGAAATTTAAATAGAATTACCGGCTCAAAATTAACTTTATACTTTCCACTTTCTCACCAATATGAATCTGAAGAATATAAACTCCCGTAACCAGATTATTTGGCAATTCAATATTTTTTTGCACGCGACCGTTCACTCTTTCTGGTGGTAAAATGTAAACATTTTTCCCTGACACTGCATCTGTTACAGTAATCTCCATGAGTGCATCTTCTGCCTCCTCCATTCCAAAATCAAATGTAAATAGTCCGGTAGTAGGATTCGGGAAAACATTCATTTTAAAATTATCTTCCACAATTTTTTGATTAACCAATGCAGAATCCGGTAGCGCAAGCTTTCCACAAT
Organism: Bacteroidia bacterium; assembly: GCA_031428235.1. Lineage (GTDB taxonomy): Bacteria > Bacteroidota > Bacteroidia > B-17B0 > Aurantibacillaceae > UBA4416. Next base: position 1,869 of record JANPOX010000436.1, read on the forward strand.
TGTTTGCTGTCACTTTTACTTTGGCCGACCATTGTACCGACGAACCCTGCATAATTTTTAGCTGATAGCTTCCTGAGACAGTAGCCACATAACTATTCGAGGTTGCGCCTGAAATATTAACACCATCTTTTATCCATTGATATATATAGCCGTTACAGGTATTTCCAAATAAAGTAACGCTTCCTCCGGCACAAAAAGTCGTTGAACTTCCTGGGGTTATTTGTGAAACCAATGTCGAATTTACCGTTACTTTTGTTGGAGAAGACCATGCTGTGCAACCAGGATAGGAAACGCGAACCTGATAATTTCCCTGCAAGGAAGCGTTATAAGTTTGAGAAGTTGCCCCGCTAATATTCGTGTTGTCTTTGATCCATTGATAAGAGTAATTATTCCCAGTGCTAGCAGTTAGAGTCACACTTCCACCGCTGCAAAAAGTGATTGAACCATTTGCCTGTATGGACGCTGCACAAACTGCAGCAGTATAAGGCAGCAGCCGTTTTCCGGGAATCGGCCTTTCAAATGCTGCATTTGGTAATTGCCAACCAACTTCCATATGATCACCCTGAGTTCCTTCTTTATGTAAGGCCTCGATATAATATTTTTGTCCGGCAACCAGGTATTTTAAACCGGATTGCTGAGTGCTGTATTTTGTCCATTCATGTGGATTCGTCCAACCTGAAACGTAAGCAATTTTAGTTTTATTAGTTGCTTGATCGTTGGTACTGAGCCACAATTCGCTATTATCATCACTGGCAATCCAAAACATATAATTACCGGTAACAGGTGGACAAACATATCCTCTGACTCTTTGCCCATAATTATCTGCAAAATTAACGGGCGTTTGGAAACTTGTAATTTGAGAAGTTGAGTTTGGATTAATATTCACAGGGATATTTGAAACCGAAGAACCGGTAACATTATTCCACACTTCCCTACTAATAGCACCATTCCCGGGACAGGAAACTTCAGCATTACTTACGGTAATATTAATAGTTGAAGAAACCGATGTGTTACTATTGGTATCAGTAACCTTTGCGCTTAACACATAAGGCCCCGTTGATACACTATTCCAATTATATACATATGGACTTGTGAGATCTTCACCAAGTTTAATGGTATCTGAGAAAAATTCTACTTTTTGAATGGCTACTGTTCCCCCGGCCACAGCTGCATCAATGTTGATATTTGATCCAACAGTGAACGAACTGTTATTTGAAGGAGAAGTAATACTAACAGATAACGGACTTGAAAAAGGAGATAATCTGGATCCTGGAATTGGTCGCTCCAAAGAACCGCTGGGCAACTGCCAACCAACAGAAAGATTATCTCCCTGACTGCCTTCTTTGTGTAATGCTTCAATATAATACTTCTGACCTGCTACTAAATATTTTGAAACAGATTGCTGACTTGGATATTTTGTGAATTCATTGGAGAATGTCCAGCCAACAACAGAAGCACTTAATGATTTGCTCGTAGGTTGATCATTCGTACTTAACCATAACTCACTATTATCATCGCTGGCAATCCAAAAAGTATAATTACCTGTAACAGGCGGACACACATATCCACGTATGCGTTGCCCGTAATTGTCGGCAACATTAGGAGGCGCTTCAAACGAGGTTATGAATCCACTGGCAGAGGGCGAAGTATTAACGGGGATATTACTAACGGCAACACCGGATACGTTATTCCAGACTTCTCTTAAAATAGATCCGGAAGCACTGCAAGTAGCTGTTGGCGGAGGCGGCGGCGGTGGCGCGCTCACACCAAAATAATAATTATCGCGCCATACATTAGTGGTTAAAGATTGCAAAGCTGATGGAGAAGAATTCACAAACCAATTCTGATCGGGGGCCGCATTAAAAAATACAAGAGCCCGTGCTTTACTGAAATTAGAATGAAGTTCTTTATCCATTCGTTCAAACCATGCACCTTTCGTTTCAGATGCAGGATTTTCCACCGATTTTCTCTCCCTGCAACCTACCTCACAAATATAAAGCGGCTTATTTGGGAAATATTTATTCAGGTAATAATAGGTCTCTGTCGTTTGCCATCGGAATGATCTCCACCATGGCAACGCTTCAGGGTAATGGTTATTATAAATATCAGTGGCGATGATATCGACATAACTATCTCCTGGATAAGCCGGCACAATCCAGTTAAAACTCTGGTAAGGATAATAGTCAGAATTTACGCACCACATCCATTTTACTTTGGTTGCGCCTAAAGCACGGAAGCGATCAACTACTTTTCGATACGCCGCCACATAACGATTCGGATCATTTCCATTATGAACGATAGACCACGGATACCAATTACCTTCGAATTCATGCATAAAACGAACGATAACGGTATCATTATAACTTTTTAATTTATTGGCAAAATTATCGATATATGAATTGTAATTGCTTCCGATGATATCATTTAACCTTGGCTGAACACTACTTAAACGATCGTGCCCTGCAAACATGGGTTCCCAGGTAATGATTGGTGTGTAGCCATTATTTATAAGCGTTTGAACTTCGGCACCCGGTAAATTATTAGCAACAGTTCCACCATCTTTTGACCAACCCATAAACCAATTAACGTACTTAATTTTTTTTGCTGAATCAGAAGGGAACAAACTTTCGAAATGTTGAGGAATTTTATATTCCTCGCCAAAGGGATAGGATTCAAAAGCACCAAGGCGTGCATAATCAGTTGCATTTTTTGGCGGAAGATCAAGAATAGTCGCACCATGCGGTAGTTCTCCATCAGAAAAATTGATGAAATCAAGGTAAAAAGTAGGGTTACTTAAACCGGAAGTATTTTTAGTAAATCTGAACTCAGCAAAAACAAGCATTCCTTTATTTTGTGTAAATGCCATATCAAAAATTCCATTTCCGCCAGCATTACCATCCGTAAAATCCTTAAGCGGAATTGAAATAAGCTGCCAACCGGACGCCATCGGAACAACAACATTTTTGACCCATTGATCATCTGAAGCATTTTCAAAAGCGTTACTTTGATTATCGTCATCGGCAAGGGCAACCGTAAATGTGGCATCCTGATTATTAGAAGTGGGATTATAGAAAAAGAAGTTTAATATATCTTGCTGTTGGTTAAATTCAATATAACGTGAAATACCACGGCCAAAGACACCATAATTGGTATTCCAGTTTAAATTAACTTTTAATACCCTGTCCGATATCATATCATTAAATGGTAAAGGACTTGCTACAGTTTGATAAGTGAGATCACTAAATCCATAATCTCCTTCAGGCAAATCTGTTTGACCAATATCCGCACCATCAAAATCATAAATCAATGATTTTAACTG
>JANPOX010000437.1:0-2718 GCA_031428235.1 Bacteroidia bacterium
CATAGATTACAATTTAGAAAAAACATAAAAGGTCTCCAATGCAATTTGCCGACAACGTTCATCATATTTAGCGTCCTGTTGTGGTGTATTGTCAAAGGCTTTTGGATCATCATACGTTGTACCAATGCGCAATTCGACACCTGGAATGAATGGGCAATTTTCTTCTGCGTCACTGCAAGTCATAATAGCTGCAAAATCTTCTTTTGGGTTTTTTGCATCATCATACACTTTTGAAAAGCATACGATTGGATTTTCTTTATCATCAAAGGAAACATGATAGGTCGAGTTCTTCTCAATATTGATCGGCTTAACATCAAAGCCAACTCTTTTGACCGCATTAATGGCATTGATATTAAAAGCGGTTGCTTCTGTGCCACCTGAAAATGTAATGACATTTTTTATATTATAATAGTGTGCCGCTACTTGTGCCCAGATTTGCCCGAAATGGCTACGACGTGAATTATGTGTGCAGACATAAATCAGGTTGATTGGTTTATTTGCTACCTGTTTTTTTGCGATGTATTGAGAAATTTTTTCTAATAGTTCCCTGCGTTGGTTAGGAATTTTATCGAACTCTTTAGTTAGAGTATTACAGTAATTTTTTACTTGTGGATACATAGGTTTATGTCTAAAGTTTAACAACATTTGCCACCTGGTGTGCAAGTTGATTGATTTTGTATATCAGATAATTTTACTTTTTGTTTTTCTTCCGGGATTCCGCATTTATCAATTGCTAAACAATTGGTTTGTGTCGCTTTTAATAGAAAATCAGCGCCATTAAATTCCAAGTTGTATTTACCAATGGTTTCACTTTGATATTCCACTTCAATTTCAGAATCTTCAATCTTTAAAGTTTTTTCGGAAAGAGTAATAATATTCAATAATTTTTGTGGCGCTAGACGGTGGTCAAAATCTCCGGCTTCCCATAATTGAAAATTAACTACTTTTTCATTGCGAACTGTACCACCGCAATCAATAAAGTTTTTAGTGATTTGTCCTACCTCCGTAACGTGGAAGTGTTGAGGAACCTTTGTTCCGTTTGGTAATACAAAGTTTACAGCGGTTGCTGTATTAAGGATGGTTTTAATTTCAGATAGTTTCATTTGTTTTGTTCTTATTAGGTTAGTATTAATCGTTTATTAACGATGTATTAATTTAATTTGGTTTAACAGCATTTGCCTTTATTGGTGTAGGCGGTAAAGAAGTTCCCCATGTAATTTTTAGCGGCTTCCCATTCCTTTTCATCAATGCAATAGCATACTTTTACTCCATCCACATCACCTTTAATTAGACCTGCATCTTTTAACTCTTTTAAATGCTGGGATACGGTGCTTTGTGAAAGTGGTAATTCTTCTACTATATCGCCACAGATGCAAGCCTGTTTTTTTATTAGTAATTCTATGATAGCAACGCGTGCGGGATGACCCAATGCTTTAGCATACTTTGCTATCTTATTTTGTTTTACTGTGAATTCTTCTGTTTTGGTTGTTCCCATTTTTAGTTTGATGTAATATTATTGATTAGTGCAGTTCGTGTTTGTTGAACCTACACTTTCTTTATTTTCTAAGACTGTATTATAAAACTCATCAAAAAGAGCTTTAAATTCTTCGAGGTTCTCATAATTGATGCAATATTGAAGTTGTTTAGATGTGAATGTACCATTAACAAAACCATACTTTTTTAAGAACTTTAAGTTCATGCCAACTGAAAATTTGTTAAGCCCATTTACTTCTACAAAATTATCTTTAACACAATTAGTTTTTGAAGCTACTTCTACTAAAAGGGATATCCTCCTTGGATTGCTCATCGCACCAAAATAACGAGCCAATTTCTCGAAACGGTTATTTGTTGTTGGTTTAGATTCTGTCATTTCTATCGCAAATATACGATTAAGTAAATATGATGGAAAATAAATTTTGAAAAAATGCGAAAGCAAGCATAATTACCATGCTGCCGCAGGCCTGCGCCTTTGACTGAGCGGATGCGAGATGCGCAAAACTGTGCTGAAAGCACACCTATTTGTTTAGGGAAGGTATTTAGCTTATTTGGTTTTTGACAGGGACTGCAAAAACAAATGTGCTAAATTGGGGATAGCCAAAACAGGTTTGGAAAACCTGAAAAAAAGGGGAGGAAAGTAAAAACTAAAAATTGTTTCAAGTTCCCTATACTGTTCCTATGGCAACCAGGTTCTTAGCGGCACGTTCCTGATTTGGAATGTTAAAGTTTATTGTCTAATGTAAAAGTGTCGTTGGAATTTTCACCGGGCGCATTGAACATAACGGATTGCAGCTATAAGAAGTGCGGGATTTGAAACCGTTTTCTGCCGAATAGCTAATAACAAAGCTAAATGTTTACCAGACATTTGCAAAGCAAAAATTAATTAATTGTCTACCGCTTTTGCAAATGCCGAAGCCCAATGCCCGCATTTTTTATAGGTGCGGTTATGTGTTCGGCGTTTAAACATACTACATTTTGTGTCTGCTAAATTCCTACAGGCATGTCGTCCTTAAATTCTTGAGTCTTATTTATGTCACCATAAGGATCATAATAAGTCCAAAGTCCTTGTTTTTTATCGTCAACGTAATTGCCTATCTCTTTCAAAATTGGCATTGGGAGATAAAGTTGTCCAACAGTTTGAGTATTTGCTGCCATAGAACTATTTTGAATATTTCTTTTGGGACGAGCAACGCTTTCAGAGCATTTGTTTTCAATTACCCA
>JANPOX010000438.1:0-3287 GCA_031428235.1 Bacteroidia bacterium
AACAATCAAACAAACAATTTTGGGATTAGCATTATGTATGCTTTCTCTACCTTCTTTCGCACAATGTCCCAATATTACCAGTATTAATACACAACTCGGAGCGAACGGAACAGCAACATTATCTTCTGTATTCACAGGTACAGTAAGCCCTATGTATACAGCTTATTATTGGCAGATGACTCCTAATACCGGGCAAAACAATGCGCCAGGGCAAGCAGTAGCCGAATTACAATTTCCTGCTAACGGCACTTACAGCATATGCGCTACCATTTCCGATTCATTGAATGGTTGCTGGTCAAATTATTACTGTACAACTATAACTATCACTAATATGGCGCCATCTAATTGCAATGCCTCATTTATAGCCTATACAGATAGCAATTGCGTCACCTATTTTTCAAATACATCTATAGGTAATGCTCTTACGTATGAATGGAATATCAACGGTGTAACTTATAACACTACAAACCCTTCTGTTAGCCTGCCAAATGGCAACTATCCTGTATTATTGCAAACGTATTATGCAAGTCAACCATGCGATTCTGCGTATCAAACTGTTACAGTTGGATGCAGTGGTACAAATACTGTATCATGCGTAGCAAACTTTACTTCTTTTACTGATACTTCGTGTGTGACTCATTTAACGAATACATCAACAGGAACTAATTTAACTTATGAGTGGTATGACATAACAAACATGAGTAATCCTATCTTAGTGGGAACTTCTGCAAATCTGAGTTTAAATCTTCCTCAGGGTTATGCTCTATTTCAACTGGCAACTTTTTCTAACGGCACATTCTGTGATTCTGCAACTAATTCTATTAATGTAAACTGTAGCAATCCGGCCAACGGTTGCCAGGCAGTATCTCAATTTGTAGTTTTCCCTGATTCTGTAAATCCTTCAAGCGGAAATTACTACGCCTATAATACATCCTATGGTTCAGGTACAACTTCTTACATATGGAGTTTTGGCGATGGCGCTTCATCTACACAACAATACCCTTTTCATCAGTATGCAGTACCAGGCCAATATATCATTTGCTTAACTGTAAATGTAACTTATACGACCGCTCTAGGCACATCAACCTGCACAGATACATATTGTGATTCGTCCAGTGTACAAAAGATGGCTGCTGGGTTTCTAATGAGCCAAATGAATGTTATTCCACAAACAGTTACCGGAATTAAGCACACTGAACAATTAGTTAACTTAAATGCTTTTCCAAACCCAATGGCAGATGAATTAACTATTGAATCTTCTTCTGCCGATAACAAATTATCTTATATATTAATAGATGCGCTGGGCAGAAACGTTTTAACCGGCAATATGGAAAACTCTAAAGCGACTGTAAATACGAACTCTTTGGCAAAAGGCTTTTATAATTTAAGTATTATGGATGAGGAGGGAAATACATTGAAAACAGTAAAATTAGTGAAGTAATAAAAACTGTTTTTGTTTGTAAAAACGCCTCGCATTTTTGTGAGGCGTTTTTTATAGACCTTTACCCACAACTCTAACTACCATCAAAATAAATTTCAATTTATTTGCCTTGCCTATTAACTTATTGTTATATATTAGGTAAGTGAAAAATGGTTGGCTATATTTTATTTTAGTTCTGCTTAGCAGCAAAACATATAGCCAAATTAACCTTGTTCAAAATCCAAGTTTTGAAGATATTTCTATATGCCCTACTTTTAGTAGTAAAATAAATTTAGCTACTGGTTGGGATACACTAAAAGCTGGTGGTGGTGGTACACCAGATCTTTATAATTCTTGCGATATTTTTAATATCGTAAGTGTTCCATACAATACCTTCTCATTTCAATATGCTCATTCTGGCATTGGCTATTCTGGTATTATTACTTATTATAGCCCAATTTTCAATGGTAGAGAATATGTACAAAATAAATTAATAAACAAATTAAATTTAAATAAAACATATTGTATAAGTGCATATGTTAATCTTTCAAATGCATCTACTAAAGCTATAGACCAAATAGGAATTTATTTAGATGATGGCAGTATTTATACTCCTTTTTATGGCGTTGCCAATTCTGTTATACCACAAATACAAAGCACTTCAGGGATTTTTATTACGGATACATTAGTTTGGACTAAAATACAAGGCACATTTACAGCAAATGGTACAGAAGAATATTTAACAATTGGTAATTTTAAAACAGATGCGCTAACAAATACAATTACCGTATCAAATGGTAGTGATTTATCTTTTTATTATATTGACGACGTATCTGTTATAGATGCTCATACAAAAGCTTATGCAGGGCAGGATACATTAATTTGCAGTGGAGATAGTGTTTTTATTGGCAGACTCACAGAGGTTGGCTTAGAGTGTGAGTGGCTGAATAACAATGCACAAATTGCACAGGGCGCAGGCATTTGGGTAAAACCAAACATTAGCCAACAATACATAATTAAACAGGATGTTTGCGGTATGCTCAGTTATGATACGATACAAGTCACTGTAAAAGATATGGATTGTAACCCTATAGTAAATACTGAAACACCCAATGCATTTTCACCCAACGGGGACGGCGTCAACGATGTGTGGAATGTTAGTTTAGATTCGGAGTCTGCCTTGAATGGATTTGAGGTATACAACCGTTGGGGTAATTTAATAGCTATGACTTCAAGAGCCTCAGTCACCCAAATAAATTGGGATGGCAGAACAACAAGCGGTGAGCCCTGTAATGATGGAGTTTATTTTTATGTATTGAAATATACAGATGCGAAAGGCACAGAACAACAAATGAAAGGGTTTATTAGTTTGTTTAGATAAAAAAAGCCCGCTATTAAATGATAGCGGGCTTTTTTAATAGTCATAATTGAAACTTAAATCACAATTTCATCCATGTCTTTGTTTAAGAAGTGATACTCCATGAACGCGTAACTATCAGATTTAATAACATTGATCCATTGTTTGTATTCAAAATACCATTTCCATTGTTTACTTCTGAAAAGTCCCCCTTGTTTTAAATAACCTTCAATATAAGGATGCACGCAAAGCGTTATGTTTTTTGCAGATTGTTCTTTAATGATAAAGCGCAAGGCATTTTCAATTTGCTCAACAAATAAAATACTTGGCTGTACTTTACCACTACCATTACAGCTCGGGCAAGTTTCCAAAACCTCAACATTAACTTCAGGACGTAAACGCTGACGGGTAATCTGAATCAATCCAAATTTACTTGGAGGTAAAATATTGTGTCGTGCTCGGTCCGACTTCATTTCTTCCTTCAACTTATCAAACAGTAATTTTCTGTTC
>JANPOX010000439.1:0-2847 GCA_031428235.1 Bacteroidia bacterium
CCTGATTGAAGATCTGCATGCAATTCCCGGCGGGCTTTGGTTTTAGATGATCCGGTTAAAAGTGCCACTTTTAGACCCATGGGTTCTAATAATTCAGCGATGGTAACAAAATGTTGTTTGGCTAAAATCTCGGTGGGCGCCATTAAACATGCCTGAAATCCATTATCAATAGCTAATAACATGCTTAATAACGCCACTAACGTTTTGCCACTTCCTACATCTCCCTGAACTAACCGACTCATCTGTTTGCCCGAACCCATATCGATCCTGATCTCTTTTACAACTCTTTTTTGGGCATTAGTTAATTGAAAAGGTAAATGCTGATTATAAAAATTATTAAACGCGTCGCCAACTTTATTGAATACAAAACCTTGTATGGTTTGATGCCTTACTAAATTACTCTTCAGTAATTTTAACTGAACATAAAATAATTCCTCAAACTTCAGTCGAAATCTAGCCCGCTCCAATACTTCTTTTGAATCAGGAAAATGAATTTGTTTCAACGCTTCCAAGCGCGACAATAAATTAGAATCACTGATAACGGTTGGAGTGAGCGTTTCCCTTATATTCTGATCATTTAACTGTAAAGTCAAAATGCGCAGACATTTACGAAGACCATCACTATCCAGATTTCTGAATTTCAATTTTTCCGTACTATTATAAACCGATTGAAACGAAGATTGATTCGCTAACAGTTCGGGGCTTACTATATCAATTTCAGGATGCGCCATATTAAAACGGCCCATAAAAGAAGTTGCTTTTCCATACACAATATACTCTGTATTAGATTTCAATTTTTCGGCCATCCACTTGGCTCCCTGGAACCAAACCAGTTCTATCGTTCCTGAACTATCCCGCAATTTTGCCACAAGCCGTCGAGTACGTTTGTCACCCACAAAGTCAATTTCAACAATTAATCCTCTTAATTGATAATAAACTGAATCTTCCGTAACCTCTCTGACACTTTGAAAATGTGTTCTATCAACATAACGAAAAGGATAATGAGTGATCAGGTCTTTATAGGTAAACACCAATAACTCCTTTTGTAATACTTCCGCGCGCTGCGGTCCTATACCTTTAAGGTATTCAATGGGTGTATCCAAAAAAGAAGTATTCATAAAGCCTGACAAAATTACTACACACAGACTGTTAATACAATTTTGTATGGCTGATTTATAAACAATCATTACAAGCTATTTTTGTGGTGTGAAAATTCGCATCATCATATTTCTAATCTTGGTTTGTTTCTCTGTAAAAGGACAATTTCTGGATACCTTCAAAGTTTTTTTGCGTTCAAAGCCGAGTATTGATGCTCGTTTGGAATCGCGTTATTCGTTTTTAAATAATTCTCCAACCAAAGTATCCGGAGTGAGATTGGGTTTAAGCTTTAGAAGAAAATTACGTGTTGGCATTGGATACAGCTGGTTAAGTACCGATGTAATTGATAAAAAATTAATCACCGATGCTTATGGAAAATCCAGGTACGCCGATGACTATTTTAAATTTGGATACTTGTGTTACTATGCTGATTTCGTATTTCATAAAACAAAGCGCTGGCAATTGAGCGTGCCTATACAGGTTGGAACGGGTATGTATTGGTCGCAATATAACAACGGACTTAAAATAATTAAATCAAAAAAACGGTTATTACTGTTTTATGAACCCGGCATTACTGTTCAATTTAAAATAACCAAATGGCTTGGTTTAGGGATGGATGTTTGTGCCAGACTTGCTTTAAGAAATACCAGAAATGTTGGCGAAAAATTAAATTCATTTGTATTAGCACCAAAACTCCTAATCTGGTTTGATCAGATTTTTTATATGGCAGCACCAAAATCAAAACTCACCAAAAAATTCGGGCCAGCTTACTGGTAATTGTTATTGTTGGGCGTGCCCGGTCCGCCAGCTGGCGGAGGGCAGGCTGTCACTTCTCACGCCATGGCGTGATGCACACTAGGTTTTGTAAAAGGCTTTACGTTTGCATCCTTCACGCAATAAAAACAACCAGGAATATTTAGGGTTCAATCAAAAAATAATTTAATTCCTATTCTTTTTGCTACCATCAAAAAGAACCAAAAAATCACCGCTTCTTAAATTTATCGTGAAAATCACGAATCAATTTCCCACCCGATTTTAGGAACTCGAACGATCGAAAAGCACGTTCTTAAACAGCCTAAAATCGTCGCGCAAAACCCAGCTGAATTGATTCTTATTTTCTTCGTTAAATTTAAAATGCTGATCAGATGCAGGGCTTTTAATTTAAAATTAGAAATTATCTTGCATCTCGAATGAAAAATTGCCCTACACGCAATAATTCCATTGTATTATTAATGAATCAAGGGAATCCTATTTAATTTATAACAATAGTTAAATCCCAGCGTGAGGGATGCAAGCGGAAAGCCTTTGCTGCAAGGCACGAGCAGCAAAGCTTGCAGTGACAGCCCGACTATGCCGCTGCCTTTTTGCGGCATAGACACGCCCAAATAAAATGCTACGTTTTATAGTAATTAGCTACTCCTAAATAGTGTATTTTTACATTACTTTAATACAGTAAAAAGTCATGAACGAAAATTTAGACGCTAATAACGAAAAACAAAGCGGCACCGACAGGGAATACGAAAAAGCCTTGCGTCCTGTTGAATTTAATGACTTTAGCGGTCAGGAGTCAGTCGTTGATAATTTACTGGTATTTGTACAGGCCGCTAAAAAAAGGGAAGAAGCTTTGGATCATGTATTATTACACGGCCCTCCCGGTTTAGGTAAAACAACCTTGGCGCATATTATTTCAAACGATTTGGGTGTTAATTTAAGAGTTACCAGTGGACCTGTATTGGATAAACCAGGTGA
>JANPOX010000440.1:0-13162 GCA_031428235.1 Bacteroidia bacterium
TTTGGCGGCGGATGTACAGGCGAGATCGTTAGTAAAGAAGGATTGATTTTCACAAATCACCATTGTGGTTATAGTGCGATTGCAGCGGCGAGCTCAGTAGATCATAATTATTTGAAAGATGGGTTTTGGTCAAAATCAAAATCAGAAGAAATTTATGCACCAGGTGTTCATGCACAATTTTTAATAAAAATTTTGGATGTTACCGATAAAGTAAACGAAAGAATTAAAGATATTCCTGCATTAGAATTGACCCAGAAATTACCTGGTATTTTAGTGGAGATGGCTAATAAAGAAACAGAGGGTTCTGTGTATGAAGGTCGTATTGCATCTATGTTTAAAGCAAATCAGTTTTTATTATTTGTATATGAGCGTTATAAAGATGTTCGATTAGTTGGAACACCACCAGAGAGTATTGGTAAATTTGGCGGAGATACGGATAACTGGGAGTGGCCTCGTCATACCGGTGATTTTTCTATTTTCCGTGTGTATACAAATAAAGAAGGTAAAGCAGCAGATTATGCAGCAGAGAATATTCCTTTAAAAGCAAAATATTCTTTGCCGGTTTCTATCAAAGGTGTTAAGGATGGTGATTATACAATGATCTGGGGCTACCCGGGCGGAACTAACCGTTATGAAACTTCTTTTGGAGTAAAATTAAAAACTGATATTGAAAATCCTTCTTTGGTTGACTTGCGTGATGCCCGTTTAAAATTTATGTTGGAAGAAATGAAAAAAGATCCGGCTGTAAAAATACAGTTAGCTGGTTATTATGCAGGGGTTGCTAATTACTGGAAGTTTTTTGACGGAGAGTCTAAACAATTATTAAAGTTTAAGACCTATGAAGAAAAGCAGGCGAATGAAGCCGCTTTCTTAACATGGGCAAAGGGAAAATCTGAATTTGAAAATCTGTTTACTGACCATCAAAAAGTATATGATGCATGGCGTCCTTATGCTAAGCAAAGAGTTTATATGACCGAAGGAATTTTCGGTTCTCCATTAATTGCATTCGCAGCTTCTTTGCAAAGACTGGATGCTACCTTGAGTAAAAAGGATGTTACTAAGGAAGAAATCGCTAAAGTAGTTGAAGGTGTTAAGACAGCAAGAGCAGCTTTCATAAAATCAGAAAACATAGTTTCAGATAAAAATATTTTGGCATTTGTTACTCAGGCCTTTTACAATGACATTGATGCTGCACAGCACCCAGCAGGATTTTATTCAATGATCAACTCTAAGTTTGGCGATTTGAAATCAAAAGCAACCTATGAAGCTTTCTCAAAATATGTATTTGATAATACTTCGGTTTTGGATAATAGTAAATGGGAAGCTATGATCGCTAATCCCGATACGGCTACTCTACACAAAGATCCTGCCTTCATGATCGCAAACGCTTTCAATACAAACTTCAATTCAAAATACTCTAAATCGTTTGCAGACTTTAACACACAAAACTTTTTATTAGGTAAATCATACATGAAAGGAATTTTAGAAATGAATAAAGGAAAAAAAATGTACCCTGATGCTAATTTCACCATGCGCGTAAGCTTTGGAAACGTGAAGTCTTATGCACCTAAAGACGCAGTAAAATATAGTCATATCTGTACTTTATCGGGTATCCTTGAAAAATATAAACCGGGAGATTATGAGTTCGATGCCCCTAAAAAATTGATTGAATTAGCTAAAAAGAAAGATTACGGACAGTATATGGATGCTGATGCAAAGGACATTGTTGTATCGTTCATCAGTTCCAATGATATTACTGGAGGGAACTCTGGTTCGCCTGTTATTAATGCTAAAGGAGAATTAATAGGTTTGGCGTTTGATGGTAACTATGAAGCCTTAAGTCATAAGATCAAATTTGATAAAGACCTAAACCGTACTATTAATTTGGATGTGCGTTATTTATTATGGGTAGTTGAAAAAGTTGGTGGCGCTACCAATATCATTAATGAACTCGATATCAAAAAAATGTAGCCTAAAAAATAATAATTTTAAAGCCCATCCGCCAGCTGGCGAATGGGCTTTTTTTATGCTTTAATCTCAAAACAAAGAATCGTATATTTGATCATAAATAAGTCAAATGAACTTTATAGCCAAGCTTCTTATTTCTTCTTTTGCCGTTTTAATAACCGCCTATTTTTTAGATGGGGTAACTATTAGCGACAATCAGTTTTATAGTGGAAGTTATCCTGAACTGAATAAATTTTCTACGGCCGTTTTAGTGGCTGTGGTTTTAGCCTTTTTAAATACCATAGTCAAACCCATACTTACGATCTTATCACTACCTATTACTTTTTTTACTTTAGGATTGTTTTTACTGGTCATCAATGCTTTGATTATTCTGTTTGCTGATAGGCTGGTAGATGGGTTTAAGGTGGATGGTTTTTGGACGGCTCTTTGGTTTAGCCTTGTGCTTTCATTGGTAAACGGTTTTCTTGGAATGTTTAATAAAAATAAGGAAGACGAATAAAACAGTTGGGATGATAAGAAACACACAATGCCTAATAGTTTTTTTATGGACAATCATTTCAGTTAATGTTTGTGCTCAAAGTGTTTCCAAAAACGATTCATTATTAATCGATCGATACCTTGATAAGGTTACTTACTTTGATCAGGTTAATGTTGATTCTGCGTTTTGGTATGCCAGCGAGGCTTATAAAGTTTCGCGCGAAACTAATAGTATATTTTTACAGGCTGCCACAGTATTGCGGTTAGCGGCAGTAAATTACAATATTGGAGATTATAAAAAAGCAACCATTTACTATAAGGAAGGTATTTTACTTTCTGAAAAGATTAAAAATAAAAAATTACTAGCCCAGGCTTTTAATGGTTTTGCAAACATGTT
Organism: Bacteroidia bacterium; assembly: GCA_031428235.1. Taxonomy (GTDB): domain Bacteria; phylum Bacteroidota; class Bacteroidia; order B-17B0; family Aurantibacillaceae; genus UBA4416. Next base: position 2,843 of record JANPOX010000440.1, read on the forward strand.
TGCTAATCAAAAGCAATTTGTCCAGGCGGAAGAGTATTTTAATAAAGCATTAGCGTTGAGTAAAGAACTTAATGATGTGCGTAAGGTTTCTGTAATCTTAATGAATTTAGCAAATATAGAATACGATAAGGCATATCACACCAATGAATTCTCTAAAGTAAATGCTGCCTATAAAGAAGCATATGAATGGGCCGTTTTGTCAAAAGATTCTAGCCAACAAGTTACCTGTTTGGGAAATTGGGGTCTCTCTTACAGCGATGAAGGTAAGTTTCAATTATCCTTAGAGAAACTAAACACAGCTATTGATATAGCAACCCATTTAAAAAACAGATCGGATTTGGTTTTTTTATTGTACTACAAAGGCAGAACTTTTAGTTTAATGGAAGAAAACAAAAAAGCGCTTGAAGAGTATAATAAAAGTTTAGAATTGGCCAGGGAGTTTAAGGATGCTGATTTTATCTCCGAAAATTATATGGGAATGGCAGAGTCTAATTATGGGTTAGGGAATTATAAAGAAGCATACGAAAATTTCAGAACGTATAAAAATTTAGAAGATACGATGACAAGTAAAGAAATTACTGCTGAATTAAATAGTATTAAGATTAAATATGATACCGATAAAAAGCAAAAAGAAATAGAACTGCTTAAAGTAAGTGCTAACAAAGACAGGATTGTGAAGATCAGTTTAATGGCCGGCGGAGTTCTGTTATTGGTTTTGGCTTTTCTAATGTTTAACCGGTATCGACTCAAAGAAAAAACAAACAAATTGCTCGAGCATCAGAACAGTATTATATCTGAAAAAAATAAAGACATCTCTGATAGTATCAACTACGCAAAAAAAATTCAAGACGCTATTTTACCAAGCATTATGGATATTAAAAAAGTATTCCCTGAGAGTTTTGTTTTATCCATACCGAAGGATGTAGTAAGCGGTGACTTTTATTGGTTTGCGCAACAAGATCATTTAAAATTATTTGTGATAGCAGATTGTACAGGACATGGCGTGCCGGGCGCGTTTATGAGTATAATTGGGAATACTTTATTAAACAACATTGTAATCGAAAGAAAAATCTACAGGCCGGATTTAATTTTAAATGAACTAAGAAGAGACATCATTAAGTCATTAAAGCAAGGGGAAGGCTCCTCATCGAAAGATGGTATGGATATCTCATTGTTTTGTTTGAATTCACAAAGTGGTATACTTGAAATAGCTTGTGCTAATAACCCTATTTGGATTTTGAAAAATAAAGGAGAATTGGTGGAAATAAAACCGGATAAACAACCGATAGGATATGCTTCAGAAAACCATAAAGATTTTACGCTTCAATCCATTAGTCTTGAAAAAGGTGATATCATTTATCAATTTACCGACGGCTATGCAGATCAGTTTGGTGGTGAAAAAGGAAAGAAATTTAAATACAATCAATTAAAAGAACTTCTATTAAGTATAAAAAATACACCCGTTGAAAATCAGGAGGAAATATTGAGACAACGTTTCATACAATGGAAGTCAAACCTCGACCAAATTGATGATGTTCTTGTATCAGGAATCCGTTTTTTATAGCAGTTAAAAAAAGTTATTTGTAAATGGTTTGTCATATACTTTAGTAAATTTAATGCATGAACAAACATAATCTTGGAATTATATCGGTATTGGTGGGCATTGCATTAGTTGCCCTTATTGCCGTACAGATTTACTGGATTAAAAGTTCTATAAAATTAAAGGAAGAAGAATTTGAAAGGTCGGTGAAGGAAGCCTTAAAGTCTACTTCCAGTAAACTCGAAAAAATAGCGACTGCTAATAAAATCGCAAAAAAAATCAAGCTTAGGAAGCAAGGAGTTCGAATCACAAAACCGGGATTGGTTACCGTTGGAAACCCCAGTGGTAGTGATGTTCAGGTTCGTATTTTTGAGGAATTAAGTACAGATTCTTCAGGCGTTATTACCAGCAAAATGTCACAGAAAGAATTTATCGGCGACTCTGCTAATTCAAAAAATCATTTTCTGCCTTATGACTTATTGAATGCATCACAGTCTACCTCAAAAAGTATCGAAAGTTTAAGGGATGAATTGTTTCAAACCAAATCAGAGATTGTGAACGACTTGTTTGATGAACTGATCAGTATCAATGTTTATAAAGATTATAAACCCAAAGTAGATTCCTTGATGCTTGATACTATTTTAAGGCAGGAATTACTGGCAGAAGGTATTACAACAAGGTTTGTTTATTCTATTTCAAGTCGCTTATCGGATTCAAAAATAAACGGAAATTATAAAGAGGCGCAAAAAGATTGTGACTCCAGTGGCTGTTCTATTAAAATCAATCTTTCTCCTAATAATGTATTTGTTACTCCGCAATACCTGAGTGTTCAGTTTCCCAATCAACAAAATTATCTTTTACAAACCTTATGGATCATGCTTGGTGTTTCCGGTATGGTTATTATGATTTTGATTTTTGCATTTTATTACACCATTGCCACTATTTCCAGACAAAAGAAACTGTCAGAGATAAAAAATGACTTTATCAGTAATATGACCCATGAGTTTAAAACACCTATAAGCACTATTTCACTAGCCGCAGAAATGTTGAATGATGATTCGGTGGCAAAGACTCCTGAAAAGCAGCAGCGCTTTCTGAAAATGATAAGGGATGAAAATAAACGATTAAGTATCTTGGTTGAAAGCATTCTCCAAACCTCTATCCTCGATAAGGGAGAGTTTAAGCTGAAACGGAGTGATGTGGATGTTCATGACATTATTAATCAGGCCATTCAAAATACCCAGCTTTTAATTGATCAACGCCAGGGCATCATCACTAAACAATTGGGATCAGTAAAAAGCATCATTAATGCCGATAAGGTTCATTTAACCAACATTATTTTTAATCTGATAGATAATGCTGTGAAATATACAAGGGAGAGTCCAAATATTGCGGTCTTTACCAAAGACTCTCCAAACGGTATTGAAATTAGCGTAAAAGATAACGGAATCGGCATCAACAAAGAGAATCAGAAGAAGATCTTCGATAAGTTTTACAGGGTTCCAACAGGTAATGTTCACAACGTAAAAGGATTTGGATTAGGATTAAGTTATGTACTGGCCGTCGTACAAAAGCATAATGGCACAATTCATGTAGAGAGTGAACCAGGAAAAGGTAGTACCTTTAAAATTGTCATGCCTTATAAAAAAGCAGAATAAACAATAAATAAATATAAATTATGGAAAATGTAAAGACTCAAATATTATTAGTGGAAGATGATCCAAATTTAGGAACATTGTTACAGGAGTATTTAGAAGCTAAAGGATTTGAAACAAAATTGGCTACTGATGGCAAAAAAGGTTTTGATACATTTTGCAAACAGGAATTCGATTTATTATTATTGGATGTCATGATGCCGGTGAAAGACGGTTTAACTTTGGCTAAAGAAATAAGAGTTACGGATAAAAACGTGCCAATTATCTTCTTAACGGCCAAAAGCATGAAAGAAGATACCATTGAAGGTTTTAATGCAGGCGCAGATGATTATATCACAAAGCCGTTTAGTATGGATGAATTATTGGCTCGTGTTACGGCAGTTCTCCGCAGAAGCAACAAGCAACGTGTGCATAATGCCGAAGATGTGAATTTTACAATAGGCAGTTATACATTTAACTCAGAAACACAGGCTTTGGTTCATGATGGCGCGGAGCAAAAATTAACTACCAAGGAAAGCCAGTTAATGCGTTTGCTATGTGTACATAAAAATGATGTATTGGATAGGAATTTTGCTTTAAAAACTATCTGGCATGATGATAATTATTTCAATGGACGTAGCATGGATGTTTATATTGCCAAGCTTCGTAAATACCTGAAAGAAGACTCCAAAGTGGAGATCGTGAACATACACGGCAAAGGTTTTAAATTATTAGTTAATTCATAATCTTTCTATAATATTGCAAATAAAAACCTCATGTATTTGGGGTTTTTTTGTGCCCTTTTGATTTGTAGTATATACTATTAATGTATACCTTTGTTTAAAATATATTTACAATGAAAACATTATCATTAAAATTGGACGACGATATTTTTGACGAGACAGAAGAAATGACCACAAAATTGAATCTGGCAAGAAACCGATATATAAATGAAGCCTTAAGTATTTATAATCTATTCAATAAGAGACGCTTATTAAAAAAACAGTTAACCAAAGAATCCAAATTAACCAGTAGAGATTCTTTAGATGTATTGAAGGAATTTGAAAAGCTCATCGATGAAGATTAAACAATACGACATATGGCTTGCCGATTTGAACCCTGCCAAAGGGACAGAACCAGGCAAAACCCGTCCTGTTATAATTGTACAAACTGATTTATTAAACGACACTCATTTATCAACCCTTATTTGCCCTGTAACAACTAATATAAAACCGGAAATAGAATTATTAAGAGTGCATTTAAAAAAAGAACAATTAGAGAAAGCAAGTGATGTATTAGTGGATCAAATAAGGGCAATAGATAATAAAAGATTAATAAAAAAAATCGGACATCTTACAAAAGATCAGGCTTTAAAGTTGAAAATGAACATTCGTATTGTATTAGATATCTAAAAATAATTCCACTGTACAATTCCAAGCAAATATCAGAAATCATTCACGCCAACAAAGTTGGGGATGCTGATCATTTGATTCAGAATTTATTGATCGATAGCAGGCAATTAACCGAACCGGCTTTAAGTGTTTTCATTGCTTTAAAAACAGAGCGTAATGATGCACATCAGTATATTTATGGTTTATGTCAAAAAGGGGTCAAAACATTTATCGTTCAGCAAATACCGGAAAACTGTATTGGATTAAAAGATAATGTTTGCTTTTTAATTGTACCAGATACATTAAAAGCTTTGCAACAACTGGCAGCTTTTCATAGAACTGAATTTCAACTACCTGTGATAGGTGTAACAGGTAGCAACGGAAAAACCATTGTCAAGGAATGGTTATATCAATTGCTAAAACCGGATTATGTTATTTCAAGAAGCCCTAAAAGTTATAACTCACAGGTTGGAGTGCCTTTATCTGTCTGGCAGTTAAATACGGGGCACGAGTTGGGAATTTTTGAAGCAGGAATTTCTGAACCTGGTGAGATGGACCAACTTAGAGAAATTATACGGCCAACTATTGGAGTGTTGACTTCTATTGGAACAGCGCATGATGAAGGCTTTTCGGATCTTTCTCAAAAACTAAGGGAAAAGCTTCAGTTATTCACCGATAGTGAAACAGTGATAGTAAATGCCTTGTCATTTAAAAAAGAGCATTTTGAATTACTAAAAAGTCATGTGTTTTTGATTTCTAAAAGTCCGAATTCTACTCTTGAAATACTAAAAACAGAAAATTTATTCACACACACACATGTGAAGGCTTGTTATAAAACTGAAGAGATCAGTATTGACATTCCCTTTACGGATTTTGCAAGTGTGGATAATGCCATTACCTGCTGGGCGGTGTTATTACATTTAAACATTCCATCAGCTGAAATTGAAAAACGCATGATGTTATTGCAGGCAGTTGCCATGCGCCTTGAATTAAAATTGGGAAATAATAACTGTGTTTTAATCAATGATTTTTACAACTCTGACATTAATGCATTGGAAATTGCATTGCATCACCAAAAGCAACAGAGTCGTGGCGGAAAAAAAGTAGTCATTTTGTCTGATATTGAACAGAGTGGAAAATCAAGTCCTGAGTTATATGCCAATGTTGCAAGATTACTTACACAATTCCAGGTAGATCAATTGATCGGAATTGGAAAGGAAATTTCTTCCCAAAAGCATTTATTTAAAACAAAGGCTCATTTTTTCATTGATACAGATTCATTTATTTCTGAGTCCAAAACCAATACGGAATTACACTTTCATAATTCTATTATTTTATTGAAAGGAGCTAGAAGTTTTGGATTTGAAATGATCAGCAAACAGCTTCAGCAAAAAAGCCATGATACGGTTTTAGAAATTAATTTGAATCATCTGATTCATAATTTAAATTTTTACCGTTCACAGGTCAGTAAAGAAACCATGTTAATGTGCATGGTAAAAGCAACAGGATACGGAAGCGGAAGTACAGAAATAGCCTTTACATTGCAACACCATCACGCCGATTATTTAGCTGTGGCTTATGCTGATGAAGGTGTTGAATTAAGAAAGGCAGGAATTCATTTACCGATTATGGTGATGAGCCCTGAAGAAACTTCTTACGATGACATGATTGAATACCGATTGGAGCCTGAAATTTATTCTTTCAAAATTGCCAAAGAATTTCTACAAACACTTCAGCATAAAGCAATCACAGAGCCTTACCCTGTCCATATTAAACTAGACACCGGCATGCACCGTTTGGGTTTTGAAGAAGAACACCTTTCAGAATTATGTGCTCTGTTGAAAAAAGAAACTTTATTAAAAGTAAAAAGTATTTTCTCTCACCTGGTGGCGAGTGATGATAAATCATTTGATGAGTTTACCAATTCACAGATTTCTTTATTTGAACAAATGGCTTCTCAGATTGAGAATGCAATAGGTTATCATACCATCAAACATATTTGTAATTCAGGAGCGATCACCCGCCTGAAGCACGCACATTATAACATGGTGCGTCTGGGAATAGGAATGTATGGGATTGGATTCAATGACATTGAAAAACAGAATTTACAAAATATCAGTTCTTTAAAAACACGCATCTCTCAAATTAAACATCTAGTAGCAGGAGATACCGTAGGATACAATCGCAAAGGTCTTATATCTCAGCCAACAACGATCGCAACCATTCCTATTGGTTATGCTGATGGTTTCAGCAGGAGATTAGGTAATGGAAATTATGCTGTTTTTATTAATGGTAAGCCCTGTAAAACGATCGGAAATATCTGCATGGATATGTGCATGGTTGATATCACTGAAGTTAATTGTAAGGAAGGTGATGAAGTGATTGTTTTTGAAACCACGAAACAGTTAATGGAATTATCGAAAGCGATGGAGACGATCCCTTATGAAGTATTAACCGGAATTTCTTCCCGCGTCAAAAGAGTCTATGTGCAGGAATAGAAATTCAGTTTTTAGTTCTGTCAGTTCGAGTGATTTTTTTGCCCGCACTTTGCAAAAAAATAGTATCGAGAACGGCTTCTCGATACCGTCTTCGTTCCTCAGACTTACTCGAAGTGACAAGAACCAGATTGGCAGTTCAAAGTTGTCATTTCGAGCGTCCCGATTGCTATCGGGAGAGAACGAGAATAGTATAAAATTTATTTTAATTTTATTTTCATTCATTTTATTTTCATGCAACAACGACTCAAACAACTCTTCTCAAATAACCAATAACATAAATCCAACTTTCGTAGAAATTGCCCCTATTATTTTTAAGAACTGTACACCCTGTCATAGAGCAGGGGAGAGTGGACCTATTGAATTCATGACCTATGAAGATGTCAAAAAAAATAAGAATAAAATAAAATTTGTCACGCAAACCAGATACATGCCACCTTGGCCAGCTGACGCGGAGTATTCACACTTTGTGGGTGAGCGTGCATTAACAAAAGAAGAAATTGAATTGATTAAATTATGGGTAGAGAATGACGCACCAAAAGGAGATGCTTCTAAAATACCAACGGCTCCTGTTTATTATACGGGGTCATTTTTAAGAAAGCCCGACACCATTATTAAATTTAAAAACCCTGTTCCTATTAAAGGAAATGGAACAGATCATTTTTATGTTGTGAAGTTACCCATGGAGTTAGCTAAAGATACCTTCGTCAGTTATTTTGAATTTGTTCCTAACCAACGCAAGTTGGCACATCACATCAATGGCCATTTGATCAGTTATGATGCCGGTAAGAAAAAAGACATTCAAAGCGGATTAACTTATGCCTTGGATGAATTTAAAGATTACAAAGAGTTGTATACTCAAATGAATATTTTAAATGATGATGGCACCTTTCCGGTTTTAACGCCTAACACAGTGTATTATTTACCCGGCTATACGCCACCTGTTTATCCAAATGGAATTGGCGGCTTCAAGGTGAATAAAACTTCAGCCATCTTATTAAAAAACATTCATTATGGTCCGAGTAATAAAGAGGTGTTGGATAGTTCTTACATCAATGTGTTTTATGGACCAAAACCGAAACGCCCTGTATTTGAAACGCAGATGGGCACTTTTGGTATTTCTAAAATTGAACCGGAACTAATCCTGCATCCTGGTAAAGTGGAAACTTTTCATACGCAGGCTACCATGAATAAAGATATTTCATTGTTATCTGTGAATCCTCACATGCATTTATTGGGAAAATCATTTTTAGCTTTTGCCTTACAACCAAACGGTGACACCATTCATTTAATAAAAATAAATAAGTGGGATTTTAAATGGCAGTATTATTATACCTACCAACATCCGGTTATTCTCAAAGCGGGAACAACGATCCATGTATATGGTACTTTTGATAACACAGATAAGAATCCGTTTAATCCAAATCACCCTCCAAAGATTGTGACCCAAGGCGAAGGGGTGAGTAGTATGCAAACAACGGAAGAGATGTTCCAGTTTATTTTTACGTATCTGCCTTATCAACCTGGTGATGAGAATTTAGATTTGGGTAAATAAATATGTCCCGCAGATCTCGCAGATTTCCGCGGATAAATTATAACCAAAAAATCTGTGTATATTAGCGTTATCAGAGGGAAACTTACAAATGACACCAAAACTTTACATAGTCCCAACACCTATTGGAAACTTAGAAGACATGACCTTCCGTGCGATCACTGTTTTAAAATCAGTTGATTTAATTTTAGCGGAAGACACACGAAATTCTATTCATCTTTTAAGACACTTTAAAATTGACAGGCCTTTGCGTTCCTATCATGCACATAATGAGCACAGCACTGTTGAACAAATTGTAGAAATGATTGCTTCTAATAGATCGGTTGCTTTAATTTCCGATGCGGGCACTCCGGCAATTTCTGATCCGGGCTTTTTACTGGTAAGGGAATGTATTAAAAATAATGTAGCCGTTGAAACATTGCCTGGTGCTACTGCTTTTGTGCCTGCTTTGGTAAACAGCGGTTTGCCTTGTGATACGTTTGTTTTTTACGGCTTCCTGCCTCAAAAAAAAGGAAGACATACCAAACTATTATCTTTAAAAGAAGAAACGCGCACGATGATCTTTTACGAATCACCTTTTCGGTTGGTAAAATTACTGGAAGAGTTCAAAGAATATTTAAGCGGTGAACGACAAGTGTCCGTATCCCGTGAATTATCTAAAATGTTTGAAGAGAATGCACGAGGAACGGTGGATGAAATGATTGTACACTTTACATCCAAAACAGTGAAGGGTGAAATTGTTGTTGTATTAGCAGGGAAGGAAGATTAAAAATAAGCGCTCAATACATCATAGCCGTATTTTAAAATCATCACCGATACAATGATGAGGAAAAATACCCGGACGAAGCCATTTCCTTTTTTAAGCGCTAAATGACTGCCTATAAAGCTCCCTATGATATTAAAGACAGCCAGTAATATAGCAAGGTCTAAAATATAATTACCCTGTTTAATGAATACGGTAAGCGCCGAAATATTGGTAATGCAATTTACAATTTTGGCATAGGCCGAGGCTTTTACAAATTCAAATCCTAAAACAACGACGAATCCTAAAACAAAAAAGCTCCCTGTTCCCGGTCCAAAAAAGCCGTCATAAAATCCAACAACAAAACCAATGCAGGAGCCAAAAAGCATTTGTTTAATTAATGGAAGATCTTTGGTTTGTTCTGCCCCTAATTTCTTTTTAAAAAAAGTATAAATAGCAATGATGATGAGAATGACTAAAACAACCGGTTTTAAAATTGTGGAATCAATATGGTTTACAATTTGTGCGCCCAGGAAAGACGAAGCAAAACAGCTCAATGAAATGACTAATAATAATTTATAATTGAATGTGATGTGCCGGGCATATTTAAATGCTGAAATGGATGTGCCTGCGAGCGCGGCAATTTTATTAGTGCCAAATAAAACCGGTAAGGGCATTTTAGGAAAAGTGATCAATAAAAAAGGAGTCTGGATTAATCCACCACCACCCACCACGGCATCTATAAAACCGGCGGTCAATGCCGAAAGCGCCAGTAAAATAATGGTGAGTGTTCCGTAATTATTTAATAATTCTAGCATTGACTTTCGCGCACACTATATGGGTTAAATAAAAAAGCCTCCCCAACGGTTGATGGGGAGGCTTGTTAAAGTTATGAAGGATTAAAAATCAAATTTACCTCTGTGGACTTCAATACCGGATTTTTCTTTTAATGCATCAAATAATTCA
>JANPOX010000441.1:0-3044 GCA_031428235.1 Bacteroidia bacterium
CAAAGACATTAAGATCATGAGTTACAACTCTATGTTATTTGACTTATATAACTGGACAAAAAACAAGCAGAGCAGGAATATCATTTTAACTTCCCTTGCTGAGGAAAACCCGGATATTTTATGCCTGCAGGAATTTTATACCTCTGAAGAAAAAGGAGATTTTAATAACATTGATACAGTTACAGGTTTATTGAATGCTAAAAATAGTCATGTAGAATATACTACTACCTTAAGAGGCAATGATCATTGGGGTGTAGCCACCTTTACAAAATTCCCCATACTTAAAAAAGGAAAAATAGAATTTAATACAAGTGCCAATAATATGTGTATTTATACAGATATTCTCATTAAAACAGACACTATAAGAATTTATAACATGCACCTACAATCCATCCGTTTCAGCAAAGCAGACTACAAATTTCTTGATCAGGTAAAAAACGACACAACTGACACAAAGGATGAAATGGAAAAAAGTAAGAATATCTTACGCCGTTTAAAAAGAGCTTTTGTGAAGCGGGCTGTACAGGCAGATGCGATAGCTGCCCATATTGATGCTTGCAGATATAAAGTAATTGTTTGTGGTGATTTTAATGACACACCTGCTTCTTATGTATACAACACTGTAAGGGGAAATTTGAAAGATGCATTTATTGAATCAGGTTCTGGTTTTGAACAAACTTACACAGGTAAATTTCCTCGTTTTAGAATTGATTATATTCTTCATAGTAAAGGATTTACCAGTAAAAATTATCACCATCTTTCTGAATCACTTACAGACCACTACCCCATCGTTTGTTACGTTTCTTATTAAAAAATAGTTAGTGTCTGTTTCTATTCAAATTCTTTGTAATTTTGTAATTGTAAATGATGATTTCCAGCACCATACTCCTATTATGTTTATCTGCAGCACTTTTTAGCTATGTAGTTTATTTATGGATAAAAATCAAAAGTATTAACACTCAAAATAATCTGTTACAAAATGAATATAAAACTTTGGAAACAAAATTTAATTCTGTCGAATTGGAAGATATTAAATACAAAATCAATCCGCATTTATTTAAAAACATCCTTAACTCTATTCAATCACATGCCTACCAAACTTATTTTTCGTTGGATAAATTAAGCAATGTTTTGGACTATATTTTGTACGAAACCGACAAACGTTTTGTAAGTGTGAAAGAAGAACTCAATTTTGCATTGAACCTTATTGAGATTAACAAATTAAAACTGAGTCCTCTATTTGATATAAAAATTAAAAATAAAGTAGATGAAAATCATCCACTTTACAATCAGGATCTATTAGCGCCCATGATCTCGGTGGATCTTATAGAAAATGCCTTTAAACATGCGGATCTTCAAAGCAGTGATTCTTTTATTTCAATTACATTTGAATTAAAGGATGATTATTTCGCACTTACAGTTGCAAATAAGACCAGTACTAAACCTGCTCTTAAAAAACCAAACAGTGGCCTTGGGAAAGAAAGCACTAAAAAACGTCTCGATATCATTTATAAAGAGTGCTATAAATTAGAGCAGTTTATAGAAAACGACGTATTTATTTCTCATTTAAAACTTAACCTACTTGACTACAAAGCTAAAGTGTTTGCTGCTGGATGATGAACTCCCTGCATTAAGTTACATGAAAGTACTGTGCGAAGAACTCCCGGATGTGGAAGTGGTTAAAGCGTTTAATGATCCGGTAAAATTTTTAGAATCCATCCCACACCTTGATTTCAATACCTGTATCCTGGATATTCAAATGCCTAAACATACCGGGCTTGAAGTTGCACAACACTTAAAGGACAAACTAATCATCTTCACTACAGCATATAAAGAATTTGCAGCTGAAGCTTTTGATTTAAACGCTGTCGATTATATAAGAAAACCTTTACAAAAAGATCGTTTTGAAAAGGCTATTTCAAAAGCTAAAACCATACTGCAAACACAAAATAGTATTGAGAAGAAGCAGGCTATCTGGAACACTGATAAAGGAAAAACATTATTGGCGTTTCGTGATATTCTTTATATAACAGCTTCTGAAACCGATAGCCGGGATAAATCTGTTTACCTTGAAAATGGACTGAAAACGACTATAAAAAACACCAGCTTCGAACAGTTGTTAGCCGTATTACCGGCAGAAAAATTCTGCCGCGTAAATAAAAAAGAAATCATTGCATTAAGAACCGTTCTTCACTTTACTTCGGATGAGATAAAAACAAATGTCCAATTAAAAAACGGAAACAAAATCAATCTTTCTTTAAGCGAAGTCTACCGGGATGAATTCAGGTTAAAGATTGAGTCTTAAGTGTTTCATTACATTATTTATGGCTTTCGTTACATAAGTGAACAAGCTGCTATTTTCATTCGACATTCAGGATTAACTTTATACTCATTAGAATATGAGAAAAGTTTTTATGTCCATCGGTTTCTCTCTTGCTTTTTTGGCTTCAAAAAGTCAAACAAATGTAGGCATTGGCATTTATCCAACAGGTACTGAAACAGGACTTGGCTTTCGATTAAATAAAGATAAACGCGTTTCACTGGATACCCGCATTACCAAAGCGAATTTATACAGTAACACATCGGGTACTTCATCTTTTTTATCAGAAGCATCCGTTATATATCGTCTTGTACGTTTAGAGAAAGTCCGCTTTCATATGGGCTTAGGATTTAGAAGCAACTGGAACTTTACTACTACTCACAAGCATGGACCCATTATACCAATTGGTGTAGAAGCCTTCCCCTTTCCATTCCAGAATGCCGGCCTATTTTTTGAAGCAGCACCCTATTTCGAAACTGATGACAGATCCAATTGGCAAGGCGGAATCAGAACAGTTGCCGGTTTTGTATTCTATTTTCCAAAAAAATTAAAAAAAACAGACAATGAAAAACCTTAAAGACGCAATATTTTATATTTTAACGATCACCGGCTTTGCCTTCCTGATGTATTTTATTATCAAAAAGGGCGAACCACTTGAGATCACTAAAGTGACTAAAATTGAACAAATAGCAGATTCTAATAGTTGGAGCCAGATCAAGGAAAC
>JANPOX010000442.1:0-6831 GCA_031428235.1 Bacteroidia bacterium
CGCTAATAAAAAACCAGGGTCTAAATTTTCGATAAAAATGCGCTGACCCAGCTGATGGCGATCCAATGTTTTTACTAGTGTTCGTGCAAATAATTTAAAATAAGCCAATTGATCAAAATTGCCATACTTGGCCTTGCAATCCAATGTTATAAATATCTCCTGAGGGTTTGAAATTTTTTCAATAAACTCATCAAAGGAAATTAAATCCAGGTCTTTATAAAACTTCCCTTGCATTTTACAATCATTGATGTCATTCCAATTCATGTCCTTTACCAAACCACTGCATGCTGTATTATCGGATAAGTCCTGTCCATGCAAAATAATAAGCACACTGTCTTTCGTGATCTGAACATCCATTTCTGTTCCATCCGCTCCCCTGTTTAAGCAGGACTCAAAGCTTTCAAATGTGTTAAGAGGATAAATTGAAAGTGATCCCATGCCTGCATGTCCAAAACAACCTATCTCACCATTGTTGAGATTATCAATGGTGAAGGTTGCCGGATCCTTAGTGCAGGATGCTAAAACAACAGAAATAAGTATGAGAAGGATCCTGAGCAAACGTTTTTAATTATTAAATAAATATAGAAAATAAAATAAGTACGCTATGTATGACCACACAAATCAGCGACTATAAAAAAGTCCTTTCAATTTTTGAAAGGACTTATTATTAAATAGTTAATTTTTTGTAACGAGGCCTTTTCGGCTCTACATTACCTAAACGTTTTTTACGGTTCTCTTCATATTCACTGTAGCCGCCTTCAAACCAATAAACGGAACTATCTCCTTCAAAAGCTAAGATGTGCGTACACACGCGATCTAAAAACCATCTATCGTGACTAATAATTACAGCACAACCGGCAAAATTTTCCAGACCTTCTTCCAATGCCCGCAATGTATTTACATCCAAATCATTGGTTGGCTCATCCAGTAATAAAACATTTCCTTCATTTTTTAGAGCCATGGCCAAGTGTAAACGGTTACGTTCTCCACCTGATAATACACTTACTTTTTTTCCCTGATCGCTACCACCAAAGTTGAAACGGGAAATATATGCCCTCGAATTCATAGCCTTCCCGCCCAAAGTAATATTATCTAAACCACCACTCAATATATCATACACGGTTTTATTTGGATCTAAATCTGAATGCGATTGATCGACATAAGAAATTTTTACAGTAGGTCCAACTTTAAATTCACCGGAGTTTGGTTTTTCTTCTCCCATGATCATACGGAATAAGGTGGTTTTACCGGCACCATTTGGCCCTATAATACCTACGATTCCGGCTGGTGGTAATTTAAAATTCAGGTGTTCATACAATAAACGATCACCAAATCCTTTAGCAACTTCAGTAGCTTCAATCACTTCATTACCAAGACGCGGACCGTTAGGAATAAAGATCTCTAATCGTTCTTCTTTATCCTTGATATCCTCATTCATCATTTTATCGTAGTTACTCAAACGCGCTTTTTGCTTTACGCCCCGTCCTTTTACTCCCTGACGAACCCAGTCTAACTCACGTGCTAAGGTTTTCTGACGCTTGCTCTCCGTTTTTTCTTCCTGCTTTAAACGTGCACCTTTTTGTTCTAACCATGATGAGTAATTCCCTTTCCAAGGAATTCCTTCTCCGCGGTCTAACTCTAATATCCACCCTGCCACATTGTCCAGGAAATAACGATCATGGGTTACAGCGATTACTGTTCCTTTGTACTGCTGCAAATGCTGTTCTAACCAATCAACGCTTTCGGCATCCAAGTGGTTAGTTGGCTCATCCAACAATAAAATATCCGGTTCTTGTAATAACAAACGGCATAAAGCCACACGACGGCGCTCACCACCTGATAATATTTTAATTGGTGTATCACTTTCCGCACAACGAAGTGCATCCATGGCGCGCTCTAACCTGGTATCTAAATTCCATAAATCATGTTGGTCAATTAAATCCTGTAACTGTGCCTGACGATTAATTAACTTATCCATTTTATCCGGATCATTTAAAATTTCTTCGTCCATAAACTTATTGTTTACTTCTTCAAATTCATTCAAAATATCCACATGCTTTTGAGCACCTTCGCGAACTACTTCAATTACTGTTTTAGTTTCATCTAAGTTTGGTTCCTGTTCCAACAAACCAATAGAATAGCCGGGTGACTGGTGAATTTCTCCTAAGTAATCTTTATCAATACCCGCCATGATGCGCAATAATGATGATTTACCTGAACCATTTAAACCTAAAACACCAATTTTAGCTCCGTAATAAAAGGAGATATAGATATCTTTTAATACTTGTTTTTGTGGTGGATGTATCTTAGATACATTAACCATACTATAAATAATTTGTCTTCCTACTTCTGACATGATAAAAAAATTTGTGGGAATAAAGATAAAATAAAAACCCTATTAAAAGCGGGAAAATAAAAAAGACATTCAATAATTGATTGAGTGTCTTTTAATAATGTCCGGAATCATTTAAATGAATCACAATAAGTCTAAGCCGTCTGCCAGGAAAATTACATAAATCACCCTTTTGGAAAATATACCAAGTGCTTTTCGTTATACATTCTTATATACTTTGTCACCATTTCCCTTTTCTTTTTTTTGCTTAAAGCGTTGTATTCCTTGTATATTTCTTCATCACGTTTTAAATATTCTTCTATTTTTTCAATGCTTGAAGGTGTAATTTCCCCGCTATAAAAATCAAACAAATATTGCCTGATCTCACGTGTTTTAATACTATTGCTATTCATTGGAGCATTCATAAAAGGATCATAGCCTGGTGAATAATTAACAACTTCGGCTGTTCCTATAAAGTTACTGATGGCACCAAAAACAGCTATTCTATAAAAATTTTTATCCTGGTTAATAAATATAATATTATTCTGACAATAGCCCCACACGCCATCAGATTTAACTTTAGAAATGGAACCGTCTCTTTCAGTGTAAGTAATAAATTCTTCTTCAATTAGTTTGGAATAAAAATCCAATTGCTCTTTATTGATGTTAGTAATTATCTTCTCTTTTGAAATTGGCCAGTTATACCTAAAGTCCTGATACCCTAAATAAAGCCCTTCGTAGAGCCGGAAATCTTTTGTGTAAGGAATAGAGTCCTGTGCTTTTAATTGACTGAAATATAAAAAGCCAAGCAGTACTAAAAACAAACAATTTCGCATATTGTAAATATCTAAATTATTTGTAATTTAATGGTATAATATTACTAATATGAAGCTGTATTTTGCATTTTTTATCACCGTGTTATTTTTTAGAATAAATGCTCAATCTATCTTTAACACAGAGCTGATTCGAAAGATTGAATTCGGAAACACAGCAGAAAAAATAAATGTTCTGGTGCTAACAAAGCCTGGTACTGAAACTAATTTTTCAGAGTTTCCCGAGATACAATTCAATTACCAGGCCGGAAATATTTATTCCATTACAACTAATATTCAATCTATTAAAGAAATATCCAGGTTAAAAAATATTTTAAGAATTGAATACACCCAGCACCACTTACAATTAATGGACGATACTTGTGTGGTAAGAAACAGGATAATGCCCATTAAACAGGGGGCTTCGCCATTAAACCAGGCTTATGACGGTTCAGGTGTTATCATTGGCATTATAGATTCCGGAACAGATTTTAATCATCCCGATTTTAAAGATGTAAATGGAAAATCGAGAATTAAATATTTATGGGACATGGCAAAACCTCTGGCGGCTAATACTCCTACAATGTTTTCTTATGGACAGGAATGGAGTAACAATGAAATCGATCTTGGACAATGCACGCATAACGACCTTCAGTATTTTGGGCACGGTACAAATAGTTCAGGCATTGCAGCAGGAAATGGCTATTCTGTTAACCGTTTTGAAGGCATGGCTCCTAAAGCGGACCTGATTGTGGTGGCTCTTGATTTCAACAGGCCCGGCTATACTATTTCTGATGCCTTGCAATACATTATTACAAAATCCCTGGCACTAAATAAACCATTGGTTGTAAATGCAAGTGTTGGCGATTATTATGGCAGCCATGACGGGACTGATCTTGAATCGCAAATCATTAATAATTTAATTGCTAATATTCCAGGAAGGGCTATGATAGCTTCCGGCGGAAACGGTGGTTCTGCAAAATTTCACGTTGGTTATAACGTTGTAAGCACTGACACAAATTTTACCTGGATACGTAGTGCTGGGAACTTTATAAGACTCTCAGAATATGCTGATACCAACCAAATCAAAAATGTTAAATACAGTGTTGGCGTGACTAATCCTGCCCGTACAGACCTTGGCGCAACTTCATTTAAAACTTACAATTATGCGCTAAATACCTTAAAAAAAGACACCATTTATAAAAACTCTAATAGAATTGGAATAGTAACAAGTATTGCCAGTATTAACTCATTTGGTGTTTATGAATTAGAGATTACTATCAACGCCGACAGCCTTAATTATTTATGGAGTATTTCCCATTCAGGAAACGGAAGAATTGATTCATGGAATTTCAATTATGTAAGTGGCCCCCTGCCAGCCATCGCTGAATATCCAAAAATAATTCATTATAAAATGGCTGATACAATTCAATCCATTGTCAGTGGTTTTCAATGCAGTGATGAAATAATAGCCGTTGGAAATTACATCAACCGAAACAGGTACATAGATGTAAATAATAATTTACAAATCAATTCTGAAATAGCAGGACAACTTCACGCAAGCAGCAGTACAGGCCCAACAAGAGATAACCGCATCAAACCTGATATTACAGCATCGGGCGCTACTATTTTAGCCGCCTCGCCTTTAGCTCATGTCATTAATTTAAAAGTTAACGCACCTTACGTGGTGGCGCAAGGAGGCTATCATGTTACTGCCGGCGGAACCTCAGCATCTAGCCCTGTTGTGGCTGGATTAGCGGCCTTATACTTTCAGAGAAATCCAATGGCTACTAACCAACAATTAAAACAAGCCATCTTAGACTGCGCTTATAATGATATTTTTACAACCACCAATTTACCTAATAATAAATGGGGTTACGGGAAACTGGATGGCTTTGCCACCATGACCTGCGGCGAGGTTTTAGCAACAATCAAAGTTCTTTCAAAGGAAAAAGGAATGCAGGTTTTCCCAAATCCCCTGACCAGTGAAACGAATTTGTTATTTTCCAATGCCAATCTTAAAAAAATAAAATTATACAATTCTTCAGGGCAGTTGGTAATGGAAGATAGTTGTTCATCATCTAATTACATTTTTAAAAGAAATAATCTCGCCGCTGGCTTGTATTTACTAATAAGTGAAGAAAAAAATACAACTTATAGAGTTAAAATAATAATGCTTTAAGCCTTTAAATTTAGTAGTTTTGAATACTATTTTTTAAAGATGTGCGTTATAAGACTATGAGATTTTTTATCTACCTGATATTCACTTTTCTGATGGTTACGTCTTCTTTGTTTTCACAGACAAAAAAGCGGAACTTTCGTCAGCATGAAGTAGGCATCATGCTCGGCGGATCATATTATATCGGAGATTTAAATCCGCGTAAACAATTTAATTTAACTCAGCCCGCTGGTGGTATCTTTTATCGTTTTACGCCAAATTACCGATATGCTTTCAGGGGTGGTTTTAATTATGGAAATATTATGGGTGATGATTCTCAAAGCGAGGATGCAGATCAGATACAACGAAACCTCAATTTCAAATCACGGATCATGGAATTTCACGCTATTGCCGAATTTAATTTTCTGGAATACCGTATCAGTAACGATAAATATAAATTCACAACTTATTTATTTTTAGGATTGGATGTTTTCACTTTTAAACCGAGGGCTCAAATGGGTAATTTTTGGATAGACCTTCAACCATTAAATACCGAAGGGCAATCAAAAAAATATCGCTTAACTCAAATGGCTATTCCTTTCGGGCTTGGGTTAAAAATGAATGTCACCAAAAAAGTAGGTATTGGTCTTGAATGGGGCCCTAGAAAAACTTTTACTGATTATCTGGATGACGTCAGCGGAACCTATCCTGATCCATTTGCAACACCTTTTACAACTGTTAATGGAGTGAAATTATCCGACCGTTCAAAAAACGCAGGAAGTAATGTGAATGAACAACGTGGGAACCCAAGAACCAAAGACTGGTATTTCTTTTTCGGCCTAACCCTTAATTTTAAATTAAGCTTCGCAGCACCTCCATGTTATGCATACGATCATTAAGAATTAATTATTAATCGCTTAGCAATTCATTTAGTTTTTACTTTCTTTTTACCGGGCTTGTTTTTTTTCCTCACTCCAGGTTTTGTATTCATTTTGCTGATCAGGACGGTAAGCAGGCATTCTTCTTAAAGGCTCGCAGGGCTTTAAACTCGCATAACAATCGGCAGGTAACTGCTGGTATAACGCAGTGCCTTTTGTTTTCCATGCAATCATATCATCACTAACATCTTTTACAATTTTTGCAGGATTACCTACTGCAACTTTCCTATCTTCAATAACCGTATCAGCTGGTACAAAACATAAAGCTCCAATGATACAGTTATCACCAATCACGCAATTATCCATCACTACTGCATTCATACCCACTAATACATTTTTACCAATAGTTGCGCCATGAATAATAGCACCGTGACCAATATGAGCAGCCTCCTTTAATAAAACGGTTGTGCCTGGAAACATATGTATCGTACAGTTTTCCTGAACATTGCACCCATCTTCAATAATGATCTGTCCCCAATCGCCACGAATAGCAGCACCCGGGCCAATGTAAACATTTTTTCCAATGATCACATTTCCTGTGACGGTTGCATTTGGATGAATAAAAGAACTCTTATCTATAACGGGCTTATA
>JANPOX010000443.1:0-6049 GCA_031428235.1 Bacteroidia bacterium
CAGGATCGCGTAGCTAAAATAAAAAAGCTAATGCCAAACTGTTGTATTGGCGTTGATGTGATTGTTGGTTTTCCGGGTGAAACCCAAGAACATTTTTTAGATACTTATGATTTCATCAACTCATTGGATGTTTCCTATTTACACGTCTTCACTTACAGTGAGCGTGATAATACAGAAGCGATTTCTTTAGAAGGAAAGGTTGATTATGCTGAACGTAAACGTCGCAATAAGATGTTGCGTATTCTTTCCGCTAAAAAACTGCGTGATTTTTATGAACAACACCTCAATAAAGAGTTTACCGTTTTATTTGAACATGAAAATAAGCATGGTATCATGCATGGTTTTACCGAAAATTACATCAAAATTTCTCACTCTTTTGATGAGTCGCTTGTAAACCAATCGGTTTCTATTACTACTAAATCCCTAAATGAAGAAGGATTTGTGACCGGTGATTTGGTTTCTGTTTTAGTATAGATTTTGGGCGTGTCCCGCCAGCTGGCGGGCCGGGCTTTCGGCACTCGCTTTTTTATTTGCCCTTTGGGACAAATAAAAAGAGCTCAAACAAAGCCTCAATCCCTCACGCAAGTCTTGTTTTAAGGTTGAACTATAAACTCCGATTTGCTACAAGCCCGCGTGAGGGATGCAAGCGAAAATCCTTTTTATGAGGTACGAATAAAAAGATTGAAGCGGGTCAGCCCGACGGCGCCTGTACTTTGCGCCGGCACGCCCACTTTGTGTCACGAAAAATCAAAAAATAGTAAACAATCATAGGTTTAAAACATTTTAAGTATTTTCCCTATTTTGCCTGCGTCACGCTTATTTTTATTACTGTAAACATGGCAACAACAAAAAATAAATTCAGGGAAAAACCTGTGGATGACACTGTAGTCCAGGAACCTGCGATTGACAAAAATGATATTGAAGAAACGGTACTCACTTCGAAAAACAAATCCAAAGCATCGGTCAAAAACACCAATGTTTCTGCTAAAAAACCGGAGGTAAAAAATACAGTGAATGAAACCAAAGCTTCATTATTAGATCGCTGGAACAAAACGCTTGTCTTGTATCGTAATGAGCGCATCCAAAAATTAATTGGCTTATTGTTGATTATGGCAGGCGGGTATTTATTTATTGCTTTAACATCATATATTTTTACCTGGGAAAAAGATCAGGATAAAGTATTAGGGCCAATGACTGAACTATTTGCTATTGATACCAAGGTATTTAACTGGCTAGGTAAATTTGGCGCATTGATTTCACATTTATTCATGTACAAAGGTTTTGGAGTTGCTTCTTTTATTTTAGTGCCGGTATTAATTATTTATGGGTTGCAAAAAGCACTTAAGAAGCAAATTACCAAGCCCTCTGCGTTTACAGCGAAATGGTTGTTTTTTTTGGTATGGACCAGTTTAGTAGCGGCCTTTTTCTTTCATGATAAATTATTTTATTTAGGTGGTGGTTATGGCTACATTTTAAATATACAGTTATCAAATTATGTAGGAAGTATTGGAACATTAGCTATTCTCGCCTTTAGTATGCTGGCATTTTTAGTATTGAGCATCAACATGAATTTTAATATTAAAAAAGATGTATTGCCTAATTTAGATAATGAAGATATCATTGAACAGGAGTTGGAAAATTCAAGCAACACCATTAATCCGCATGCTTCCACGATTTATGACATAACAAAGGAACCTGTATTAAGCAAGGATGAAGAAGCAGAACTGTTGAACTTTGAAGTGGTATCTAAACAGGAACCTTTAGTTGAAGAAGTTGAAACGACAGAAAATATTCCATTAGATGTAGTTACAAAACCGGAAGAACCAAAAAAGAATTTAGATTTTGAAATCAATAACCCCGGCGCTGATGAAATTGTTAAGATCCCTGAATTTGTAAAAGAAGAACCAAAACAAAATTCCATTTCACTGGATGATGAAGTTAAGGCAGCACAGTTAGTAGAGGAATTTGGACAGTACGACCCTACATTGGATTTAGGTCATTATCAGTTTCCGAGTCCTGAATTATTAATTGATTACGGCACAGGAAACGCACGCGTTAGTAATGAAGAATTAACGGCCAACAAAGATCGCATTGTTAATACCTTAAAAAATTACGGAATTGAAATTGATAAAATTTCAGCAACGGTTGGACCCACTGTTACCCTTTATGAAATTGTACCGGCAGCCGGAGTTCGGATATCCAAAATAAAAAATCTAGAAGATGATATTGCTTTAAGCTTAGCAGCCTTAGGGATCAGGATCATTGCACCTATTCCCGGACGTGGAACCATTGGTATTGAAGTGCCTAACCAAACACCGGAAATGGTTCCAATGAGAAACATCATCGCTTCTGAGAAGTTTCAAAATACAACGCATGATTTACCAATTGCTTTAGGTAAAACCATTAATAACGAAATTTTTATTGCTGATTTAGCAAAGATGCCCCACTTGCTAATGGCGGGTGCAACCGGACAAGGTAAGTCTGTTGGATTAAATGCGATATTGGTTTCCTTACTTTATAAAAAACACCCGGCACAAATTAAGTTTGTACTGGTTGATCCTAAAAAAGTTGAGTTAACCTTATTCAATAAAATTGAGCGTCACTTTTTAGCGAAACTGCCAAATTCAGAAGACGCCATTATAACTGATAACACCAAGGTAATTCACACATTGAACTCCTTGTGTATTGAAATGGATAATCGCTATGCTTTATTACAAGATGCGCAGGTAAGAAACATTAAAGAGTACAACGTTAAATTCATTAACCGTAAACTGAATCCGAACGAAGGGCATAAATATTTACCGTACATTGTGTTGGTAGTAGATGAGTTTGCTGATTTAATCATGACAGCGGGTAAAGAAGTGGAAACGCCAATTGCCCGTCTGGCACAATTAGCCCGTGCGATTGGCATCCATTTAATTATTGCCACTCAGCGTCCGTCTGTAAACATTATTACAGGAACCATCAAAGCCAACTTCCCCGCTCGTATTGCTTTCCGAGTAACAAGTAAAATTGATTCGCGTACCATTTTAGATTCCGGTGGCGCAGAACAATTGATTGGCCGCGGCGATATGTTATTAAGCACCGGTAACGACTTAATTAGAATTCAATGTGCCTTTGTGGATACCCCCGAAGCAGAAAAAATTACTGAGTTCATTGGTTCACAGCGTGCCTACCCTTCTGCCTTTTTATTACCGGAATATGTTGGTGAAGATGGCAGCGATGGTAAAGAAGAAATTGATTTAAGTGAACGTGATAAAATGTTTGATGATGCAGCTAAATTGGTGGTGCAATTTCAACAAGGTTCTGCTTCCTTCTTGCAACGTAAATTAAAATTGGGTTATAATCGTGCCGGCCGTATAGTGGATCAATTGGAAGCGGCAGGCATAATCGGGCAGTTTGAAGGCTCAAAGGCCCGTGAAGTTCGCTGTAAAACAATGGAAGATTTAAAACAGATATTGGATAGCATCAAATAGTTTTATATGATCATTAAAACAGCTAAAAAAGAAGTATTAATATAAATAAAAAAACATGAAAAAAAATTTACTATGCTTAGGCCTTATTTTTGGTTCCTATGCAATTGGGCTAGCTCAATGGAACGTAATACCTTCCGGTACGACTGCAGATTTTAATGACATTCATTTCCTCGATTCCCAAAATGGTTATTGCGGTGGCGGATATTCTTATTCATATAAAACAACTAATGGAGGAAACACCTGGACTGCTACCACCAGTCAGGGATTCAGAGATTATAGTTTCGTTAACAGTACCTATGGATTTGCCGCATCCATTGTGGGACAGTCTATGGGAAAAACCACAAATGGCGGGACAAGTTGGACAATGTTGACTCCACCCACATCTAATTCTTTATGGGGTGTCGCAGCTACGAGCTCGCTCACTGCTTATTTTGTAGGAACAGGAGGCGTTTTATGGAAAACCACAAATGGAGGTTCAAGTTTTACAGTAAAAAATTCAGGAACCAGTAATCTTTTGACTGACATTCATTTTACAAGCTCAACAACCGGCTTTATTATCGGGCAGTCAGGGGGAATACGAAAAACAACTGATGCCGGAACTACCTGGTCTGTTGTAACTAATCCTTCCGGTTTATTAACAGAATCATGCTTTGTAAATGGAAATGTAGGCTATGTAGTTGGATCAAATGGTTTGATTGTAAAAACTATTGACGGCGGCACGACATGGATCACACTAACAACTAATAGCACTTCTTATTTGCAGAGCATACACTTTTATGATGTAAATACAGGTATAGCAGTAGGAAGTGGCGGAATAATTTTGTACACAAATGACGGAGGTGTTAACTGGCATCCTCAAAACAGTGGGCTTACGACGCTTTTAACTGATGTTTTTATGTTATCTGCAACAAGCGCAGTGGTAATTGGTGAAGATGGTCTTATCCTAAAAAACAATAATATTTTTGTTGGGATTGAGGAACATTCAAACATTGAAGTCGGAATTTCGGCATACCCTAATCCTGTTTCAAATACCACAACTGTGAAATCGACCAATGAAATGAGTTTAATTGAAGTTATTGATATTACAGGTAAGTTAGTTTTTTCATCTGGTATGATCAAAGCAAAGGAATATATACTTGATCTATCAAACGTAAAAACAGGTGACTACTTTATTTCGATTGGTACTTCTTCTGGTAAAGTTACCCGGAAATTAATAAAGGACTAAATCGAAGTTAGAAAATATATACGCATAAGAATATAATTTCAGATTTGTTCTTATTACGAAACGGATAAACAAAAAAATCCCGGCTGCTCATCATCCGGGATTTTTTCATTATTAATATTTCACATTTAATCTTTCTTTCCCACCTCAAATTTCCATTCTTTAACAAAGGCTTCTTGTGTAGATTCAATTTCTTCAGAAGCACGGTTACTTTCTTCATTTAATCTAGCATTCAATTTTTCCACTGTTTGAATATCTTCAGCGGTAATAGACGCAGTGTCTTTGATCATAATGTCCGTCATTTGTTTTGCTTCGTTATCTGCTAATGAATTCAAGGTTTTCACAAAACTGATAGCTGCGCTTAAAAATTCCTTCTTACCTGCAAAAGATTCTGCTCTTTTAATTTCATTAAGACACTCTTTTGTTTTTTCAGAGAAATTTTTTTGAGTAATCATCAAAGAATCCAGATTATGGCCATCTGTCTGGTCAAAAAAATCATTTTGAACCAGGGTTGATATATTAACATATGTCATAATAAGGTCATTATATTCAGAAGCCTTTTTTGATCCCTGTCCGCAGGAAATAAATATTAAAAGCAATACAGTGCTGATCGATAGGATATTCTTTTTCATAGATTTTATTTTGATTTTATAAATATATAAAAGAGTCCCATCTGTAATAACAAATGGGACTCTTTAATTAATTATAGTTTATACTAGTATCTGTAAGCGTCTCCTTTGAAAGGACCTTCTACTTTAACACCAATATATTCTGCTTGTTCTTTATTTAAGGTATCTAATTCAACACCAATTTTACCTAAGTGTAAACGAGCTACTTTCTCATCTAAAATTTTTGGTAACACGTATACTTTTTTCTCATAAGCAGCAGTGTTTGTCCATAATTCTAATTGAGCCAAAGTTTGATTTGTAAATGAATTACTCATTACAAAACTTGGATGACCTGTAGCACAACCTAAGTT
The DNA here is from genome assembly GCA_031428235.1 of Bacteroidia bacterium. GTDB lineage: Bacteria > Bacteroidota > Bacteroidia > B-17B0 > Aurantibacillaceae > UBA4416. The sequence continues at coordinate 5,678 of JANPOX010000443.1, forward strand.
TACTAAACGGCCTTCCGCTAAAACTAAAAAGCTTTTTCCGTTAATTGTATATTGATCTACTTGTGGTTTAACTGTATCTTTTGATGCACCGTAGATTTTGTTTAACCAAGCCATATCAATTTCAGTATCAAAGTGACCAATGTTACAAACTATAGCGCCATGTTTTAATGATTCGAAATGACGACCTACAATAATGTCTTTGTTTCCGGTAGTAGTTACTAAGATATCTGCAATTTTAGCAGCGTTATCCATTTTCATTACCTGGTAACCATCCATTGCAGCTTGTAAAGCACAAATTGGGTCAATCTCTGTAACAATTACACGAACTCCCTGAGAAGATAATGATTGCGCTGAACCTTTTCCAACATCACC
>JANPOX010000444.1:0-3348 GCA_031428235.1 Bacteroidia bacterium
AAAGATAAACTTTACAAACCTTTCTGCTGCAACGCCACCAGTTACTTCATGGCTTTGGAGTTTTGGCAATGGAACTATTTCTAATGATTATTCAGCCAGTTATACTTACAACACCTCAGGTACTTTCAACATCACTTTAAAAGGAACTTCTGATAGTGGTTGTGTCAATACACTTACAAAACCAAATTATATTTTGGTGCATCCAAAACCTATTGCCAATTTTTATTATACACCCGAAGGAGCAAACATTAATGTTCTAAATCCAGAAGTTTCGTTTCATAGCACTTCATTTGGAGATGATGACAGATTTTGGGATTTTGGCGATGGCTTTTCTATGTTAACAGAACAAAACCCTAACCATGTGTATGCTGATACAGGAGTATATAATATCACTCTTATTGTGTCAACTACATTCGGTTGTTTCGACACTATTATTGCACCTCTTAAGGTTAATGAAATTTCTACCTTATATATTCCGAATGCTTTTACACCAAATGGAAATGGAACCAACGATGTGTTTATTCCTGTTGGGCTTGAACTTTACGAATTTAATATGATGATATTTAACCGGTGGGGAGAAAAAATATTCGAATCCACTACGTTAAATCAGGGCTGGGATGGAAAATACAGAGGTGTTTTATGCCAACCCGATGTGTATGTATATAAAGTTATTTATAAAGAGGCAAAGGGATCTACCAAACTTCAGGAGAAATCGAGATTTGGCCATGTTACACTTCTTAAATAATTGAGACTTTGTTTTGTGAAATAAGCGCACGTTGTATTTAAGTAATAAAAAACATTACTTTTATGTTTAATTTTACTTTTAATGAAACCGGATACGCACTCTACACAAACCATAACACCAACTGCCGTTCTCATCGGAGTTATTAATAAACGACAAAATGAAGCTTTATCATTTGAGTATTTAGATGAATTAGCCTTTTTAGCTGAAACCTATGGTGTAGAAACTAAAAAGGTATTTACGCAAAAGCTGGAGAGACCTGATAAAGCCACTTTTTTAGGTAAAGGAAAATTAAGTGATGTTAAAACTTATATAAAAGAAAACAAAATAACGGTTGTTATTTTTGATGATGAGTTAACGCCTTCACAACAACGTAATTTAGAAAAAGAATTAACCACAAGGATATTAGACAGAACCACTTTGATTCTGGAAATATTTTCACAACGTGCACAAACCGCTCATGCTAAAACTCAAGTTGAGCTGGCGCAACTACAATATTTATTACCACGTTTAACAGGTATGTGGACTCACTTAGAGCGTCAACGTGGAGGAACAGGAACACGCGGTGGAGCAGGGGAGAAGGAGATTGAAACAGACAGACGTATTGCGCGTGATAAAATTGCTCAGTTAAAGGAGGATTTGAAAGTCATTGATAAACAGATGGCCACGCAACGCAAAAACCGTGGTGAGTTTGTGCGCGTAGCTTTAGTGGGTTATACCAATGCCGGTAAATCTACCATTATGAACATGATCAGTAAAAGTGAAGTGTTTGCAGAAAATAAATTGTTTGCCACATTAGATACTACTGTAAGAAAAGTGACGATTGATAATTTATTTTTCCTGTTAACGGATACGGTTGGTTTTATCAGAAAACTACCAACACAATTGGTGGAGAGTTTTAAGAGTACATTAGATGAGGTGCGTGAAGCAGATATTTTATTGCATGTGGTTGATATTTCTCATCCTAATTTTGAAGACCATATTAATGTTGTACGCCAAACCTTGATTGATATTGGCGCTGGTGATAAAGAAATAATTTTAGTCTTTAATAAAATCGACGCATTTAAATATATCAAAAAAGATGAAGACGATTTAACGCCTGTAACGAAAGAGAATTTATCATTAGAGGAGTTAAAGAAAACCTGGATGACTAATTTAGATCAGACTTGTGTTTACATCAGTGCTAAAAACAAAGAGAACATTACCGACTTTAAAAAACTGGTTTACGATACCGTGAAAAAAGTGCATGTGATTCGGTTCCCTTATAATAATTTGTTTTATTAGAATTATTTGAGATTGGTATCCATTTGCTTTTTTTTATGTGTAAACTTATATGAGTATCCTATTTCAATAGTTAAAACAGCGTCCAATTCTTTTTTAGTACTTCCTCCCTTGTTTACTGTTAGAATTTTATAAGTAAAAAATGTTAAGTCTGTTGTTATCCTGTGATTTGGATGAACAGAGGCCGCTATACTTAAATTTTGTATGGGATTCACTTGGTCTGCCATGGAGTTAAAATATTGACTTTATGGAGCATGAAGAATGCTAACACCTGAATTAAAGTATAGCATGACGTGCTTATTTTCTTTTGTTTTTATGCCGATAAAGTAATCATTTGTGACGCTGTTGTTTGGGGCGTATAAACCAATAGTGTAGTAAGTAATTTTTGATTTTGTATTAAATAATTTATAACTGAAGTGATAGTTCAGGCTAACCGGAATTCCAAATATGCTGACTCCTGTACTACTTCCAATGGAGTGATCCTGAGCTTTAATAAAAAGTGAAACTAAGAGAAACAACAAAACAAATATTCTTTTCATACTCTGAATGTTTTATTGTTTCTTAGAAAGCAATTCCTCAATCAACTTCTCTGTCTTCCGAGTATAATCTTCATAAGCCTTTCCTGTAGCCTGACCGCTAAATCCAGTATAAATTGTTTTAACGTTGTGTTGCCTGTCTAAAATTATCGTGGTTGGAAAAGCCATCACTTTATTTAAAAACGGTAAACTTTCTGAAGCCTTTTCTTTTCCTGTAAAGCCTGTGAGTAAAATATCATAACCAATATTAAAACGTTTGGTCAATCGCATGAGGTTGTTTTTAGCGCGTTCTTTATCGGCTGTCCGTTCATAAGCAAGAGCAATAATTTCCAAACCTTTTTTATTATATTTTTTATACACCTCAGATAAGTAAGCACTTTCATCCATACAGTTGGGGCACCAGCTTCCCATGATTTGTATGATCACAACTTTGTTTTTATATTTTTCGTCACTCAGACTTATTCTTTTATTTTGAGCATTGTAAAATGAAAAATTTATTTTTTGTGATGGATCTTTTAAATAGGTTAAACCCTCCGCATTTCTCAACTCAAATGTTTCGTTGCGCTTTGCTATCCAGCCTTCATGCCATGTTGATCCTGAATAAAAAGAAGCTTTATTAATATACTCTCCATTATTTTCTGCAATAAATAAAAAAGCGTGCGACCCATCAAAACAACTTAAATATAATTTGCCATTATGCACTATGCCTTCCAGATAACGGTAATCCCCCGTCTCTGTTAAAAATGTTCCTTCAAGGTATGCACTGCCATTCTTGTGTGTAAATAAACC
>JANPOX010000445.1:0-15837 GCA_031428235.1 Bacteroidia bacterium
GTTCCTTCGCCAATGGTACATAATTTACTATCGCGGTAATATTTTTCTGCCGGAAAATCTTTTGTAAATCCGTATCCACCAAAGATTTGAACAGCTTCATTTGCATTTCTTACGCATACTTCCGAAGCATAGTATTTTGCAAAAGCGCCTTCCTTGGTCATTTTTTGATGACGGTTTTTTAAGTCGGCTGCTTTGAATGTTAACAATTCTGCTGCTTCCAGTTCAGTAGCCATATCCGCTAACTTAAAGCTGATTGCCTGAAACTGTGCAATTGGTTTCCCAAATTGCTCACGCTCTTTTGCATATTTTAAAGAACATTCATAAGCGCCACGTGCAATACCACAGCTTAACGCTGCAATAGAGATACGTCCGCCATCCAATACTTTCATCGCCTGAACAAATCCTTGTCCTTCTTCACCCATCATTTGATCTTTGTGAACTCTGCAGTTCTCAAAAATTAACTCAGCAGTTTCGCTGGCACGCATTCCTAATTTATTTTCTTTTTTACCTGATTTAAAACCTGGCGTTCCTTTTTCAATAATAAAAGCGCTCATTCCTTTACTGTCGCCTTTGTTTCCTGTACGTGCTATAACAACGGCAACATTACCAGTGATAGCATGCGTAATGAAATTTTTAGAACCATTCAAAACATAATAATCTCCATCTTTTACAGCTGTAGTTGCCATTCCACCTGCATCCGATCCTGTTCCTGTTTCGGTTAAACCCCAGGCACCGATCCATTCTGCGGTTGCTAATTTTGGTAAATATTTTGCTTTTTGAGCTTCGTTACCAAAAGCAAGGATATGCCCACTGCATAAAGAATTATGCGCTGCCATTGATAAACCAATTGATCCACAGATTTTTGACAATTCAATAATAGCAGTAACATATTCGGTGTAAGATAATCCTGATCCACCGTATTCTTCCGGGATCAAAACACCCATTAAACCTAATTCTCCTAATTTTTTAAAAACTTCAACAGGAAAAGTTTGTGCTTCATCCCATTCCATCATCTTAGGATAGATATTCTCTTTACCAAATTTACGGATCATATCCGCTATGGCGATTTGGTTTTCATTTAATTGGAAATTCATTCCAACATTGTTTTCTAATACTGCGCTAGACATGTGATATTGTTTGAGTGTATATTTAGTTTTTGTTTTCCGTTTAAAAATTCTAATCCTACTACAAAGCAAAAGCCACTGACATTTGCGCCTTGTTGCTTCACTAATCTTGCAGCTGCTTCGGCGGTTCCGCCCGTTGCTAATAGGTCATCGTGAACCAAAACATTCCAGCCTTTCTTTAAACTATCAATGTGCATTTCTACAACTGCTGTTCCGTATTCCAAATCGTATTCGCATTTGATGGTTTTGTAAGGCAATTTACCTGCTTTTCGGATCAATACAAAAGGAATATTTAATTTATTGGCGAGTAAAAATCCAAATAGAAATCCTCTGCTTTCAATCCCAACAATGGCATCGGGTTTTACAGTGATCTGATTGATAAAACCATCTACTATTTCATTACAGAGACTTTGGTTTTCTAAAATAGGGGTAATGTCCTTGAACATAATTCCCGGTTTTGGAAAGTCAGGAACATCCCTGATAACTGCTTTTATATTGGATTCTAATGACATAATAGTTAGGATTACAAACTTAATAAAATTTTAATGAAAAGTATTGTATTCGTCTAAATTAACGTGTGGTTTTTTTGAGCTTTTTTTAGCCTGCAACTAGTGTATTTTGAATGGCCTTTTGTCACTTCGAGCTTAGTCGAGAAGGATTGATGGATTGTTGTCAATTTCCAAAAATTATTAATTCAACAGCACATTGACATCCGCGCAGTTTGGGTAGCTGTATGTGGAAATTGCTGCCACAGAGTTTTACTTAGTTTTTTTATTGTGATTTTACTGTGAAAGAGTCAGGTAGCGCAACAATATTTTTATTCCCTTGTTCCTTTATAAGCTTAATCATTTCTTTTGATGTCATTGTTGTAACTGAATGTGCGGTGTCATTTAAATACACAACAGTGTCTTTACTTATGGACATAAGCCACAAACCTTGTTTCATTCCATTTGCATCAATGCGGTTTATAGTATCCTTATTAATTGTTAGTTCGAAGGATGCTCCATGGTTCGATCCCGCTTTAGTTTCTTTCTCTCCACAAGACGCTACAGTTAAAATTGAAATAATTGATAAAAATTTTATTTTAGCCATAAGTTTTTAATTTTAAAATTAGTTGAGTTCTTGTTATAAATATATATTATTTTTTCTTTTAAAATAAAAAGTCCCACACATTTCTGTATGGGACTTTAATTACACTATTACTTGTTCTCGAATTGCTCGAACTGACAAAACTTTAGTTCAACAATACTTTTTTCACATCCGCTAAAATATCAAATGCCTTTTCTTTAGTAGCTGCTTCAGCATATGTACGCAATACGGGTTCAGTACCCGAAGCGCGAATCATTGTCCAGGTATTATCATCGATAAAAAATTTATAGCCATCAAGATCATCCAAACGCTGTACTTTATATTTACCGAATTCTTTATACACACCGTTTTTGCAATTCTCTACAATTTTATTTTTCAAGTCTTCTGTGATTGTAAGGTCATTTCGTTCAAATGAAAAAGTACCGGTTATAGCATACACTTCTTCAATCAACTCAGTTAGTTTCTTTCCTGTTTTGGCCATAAATTCCCAAAGTACCAATCCCATCCAGATACCATCACGTTCAGGTATATGACCTTTAATAGCAATACCTCCACTTTCTTCACCACCAACCAATACGTCTTCCGTTATCATGATGTTGCAGATGTATTTGAAACCGATTTTCACAACATCCAAAGGTAAATTGTAATGGTCGCACATGTTCTTAATTTTTACTGTAGAGCTAAAGGCTGTTGCCACTTTACCATCCATGCCTTTGTATTTTTTCAGGTAATGAATCAGTAATAAAATGATGTGATGTGAATCGACAAAATTTCCTTGATGATCGTATAAACCGATACGGTCTGCATCGCCATCGGTTACTAAACCACAATCGATGTTGCCACTTTTTTTGATCAGGTTAGAGAACTCCGTTAAGTTTTTATGAATGGGCTCAGGAGCTTGTCCATGAAATCCTGGGTTTTGATCATTATGCAAATGAACGATCTCCGGAAATAAACGAAACATCACTCTTTGTCCTGCACCATACATACTGTCGTAAGCAAATTTAAGACCTGAGTTTTTTATAGCGGATAAATCAAAATTATCTTCTACATGCTTTACATACATATCCTCCAGCGCTGTGATTTCTACAAGGCCTTTTTCTTCTGCTGCTTTCAAATCAATGGATGCCAGGTTAACAGAACTTTTTTCAGGAATAATATCTTCTATTTCCTGAACTTTATCGGGACCTAATGGTCCGCCATAATAACCTTTTAATTTAAAACCGTTATAAGAGGGAGGATTATGAGAGGCCGTAATGATAATTCCAACGCTGGCTTTATGCCTTACGGTGCCTAATGAAATCATGGGTGTACTTACAAAATCTTTTGCCAAAAACACTTTAATATTATTGGCTACTAAAACTTTTGCAGCAGTATGGGCAAACAATTCACCTGCAAAGCGGCAATCGTGGCCTAACACCACACTTGGGTTTTCGAAGTTCTTTTTTAACCAAATGGCAGTTGCCTCAGTAACACGTGCTACATTTTCTTCAGTAAATTCTTGTGCAATGATCGCTCTCCAGCCATCAGTTCCAAATTTTATTTTTGTCATAACTAATAGTATAAATAAGGTTTAAATATATCTAATAAATTGTGCCTGAGCAAAGATTTAACTTAATCCATTAATCCTTTTAAGTGTTCTAATGTTGATTCATCATCCCAATCGATGTAGCCTACGTTATTATAAACAACTTCACCTTTGGTATTTAACAAATAGGTTACCGGAATGGAATTAATCCCAATGTTTGCGAAGGGAGCATTTAGGGTTAGAAAAGTAAAAGGATATTGTTTTTTCTGTTTGAAGTCCATTAATTTTTCAATGCCCTCATCCGTAATGGCAAGTATTTCTATACCTGCAAGTTTCTGCTCTTTTATTTTGTTTAGCACCTCCAATTCTTCACGGCATGGCGGACACCATGATGCATAAAAACTAACGATTACCTTTTTTCCTTTTAAGGATGCAATATCAAATTTTGTGGAATTTTCATCCATTACATCTAATTGAGCAACCTTCAGCACAGGTGCGACATTATATTTATTGAAAAAGTATAGACCAACCACTCCTAAAATGGCTAAAATAAGAATGATATAGGTTGTTTTTTTGCTCATGTTATTAAAAAGAAGATGTTGTTAAGATTAAATATGACTGCAAACTTAGCTTAAAAAAATAGAATAATTTTACTCTTTATGACAAAAATATTAGGGAAAATCTGGAGGATCATTTGGAAAACGTTTATTGCATTTTTCGTTTTATCAATTGTGTTGGTTGTTATTTACAGATGGGTTCCTGTGCCTATCACGCCTTTAATGGTGATCAGGAATGTTGAACAGTTGGGTGATGGAAAAGGCATTGTAATGGAGCATGATTGGGTTCCGTTGGAAGAGATCTCTCCGAAACTACAGTTAGCGGTAGTGTGCAGTGAAGATCAAAATTATTTAAAGCATTTCGGCTTTGACCTTGGTGCCATTAAAAAAGCAATGATAGAAAATGAAGAAGGGAAACGCTTTCGCGGAGGATCAACGATTACACAGCAAACAGCGAAAAATGTTTTTTTGTGGCAGGGGAGAAGTTACCTGAGAAAAGGACTGGAGGCCTGGTTTACTTTACTAATCGAAATCATCTGGAGTAAGAAACGCATCATGGAAGTGTATTTAAATAGTATTGAAATGGGAAATGGTGTTTATGGAGCGGAAGCTGCCTCCCAATACTGGTTTCACAAACCGGCAAAAAAATTAACAAAAGAGGAAGCGGCTGCCATTGCAGCGATATTGCCAAACCCTATCCGTTTAAAAGCAAATCCTGCTTCTGCTTATGTCAGTAACCGAAAAGCATGGATCAAGCAACAGATGAATTTCTGGGGCAATAAGCTCGACTACGATAAGTATAAGGATGATGACGAACCTTCCAAAATGAAATAGGTTTTAAACAAAACTAATTTTTATTTTCTCTTTTTCTTAAGCAAACTGTGCTATTTTATTGACCAGCTCCTTTTTTTTATTGCAATATTCTCCTGTTACCAATTAATATTGCAGATTTTTTATGGAAAGATGTAACACTTCTTTTTCATTAATTGCTCTACTTTACATCTTGAAAAATAAATGATCCTTAATAAAAATAATTAATCCAAAACCAAAAAATGGAAACAACAAATTCAAAAACTACCGCTAACGAAACGCTTCAGGAAAGCACAAAAATGATTAACCAATGGTGTAATGAAGTAACCGCTTCAATGACTGACCTTTATAAAAAACAATTAAATCTTGTTACTGGATTTTACAGTAATTTATTCAGCTCAATTTCCAATGAAAATAATAACACAATTTGGAATCCAATGAAAAACTATACCGACTTATTTACTAACCCAATGAAATCAGGTTTGACTCCATTTGGTAATTTTGGTACAAACGGAAATCCATTTGAGAAAACCATACAGCAGATCACGGAGTATAATCAGAATTTGTTCAATAGCTTAACTAAGAAATTGGATAATGGAAATATCGACTGGACTAACATCAATGAAAAATACCAGCAAACGATTGATAAAGAATTTGAAGCTTCTCAAAAAATGGTAAAATCTTTAATTGAATCCTACAACAAACGTATGGAAAATACCATGGAGATCAACAAGGATTTGCAAAAAGAGTTTAGTACTCAATTAAACGACTTGTTTACTCTAAACAAACAGTTATGGGAAGAAACAACTAAAGCTGCCAAAACACAAGCAGAGGAAACAACAGAAAAGTTTTCAAAGAATGGTAATTTTCAGGAGAACGAAGTAAAGAAAAGCCAAAAAGTAACTGTACATAATTAATTAATTGCTCCATCAGCAAAGCCCGGGCAACCCCCGGGCTTTGCTATTTAATAATTTATGATATGCAGGATATTAGAAATTTTAAGTATGAGGATTTGTTGGGAGGCTTCAATAAAGCTGGCCAGCATTTGATTGATAATTACACTAAAAACTATAGGGGATATCAGCACGATAGTCGTTCCATCTTGATCACTTATTTGAATTTCTGGTCCAAGATTGCCATCAATCCTCATGAAATATATAAAATCAATACTTTTTGGTTAGACTTTATTCAAAGTCAGCAAAAAGTATGGAACCATGTTTTTATTAATCAGGATAGTGAAACATCAACTGATATTTCCAAAAAAAATGATAAACGCTTTGCCGCGGACGAATGGAAAATTCCTTACTTCAACTTTATCAAACAAAATTATTTATTAACGGAACAACTAGCGGAACGCATTATATCTCAAATTGAAATTGGAGATAAGGCCCGTAAAAAAATGGAGTTTTATAATCAGCACTTTATGGATTTGTTTTCACCGGCAAATTTTCTTGCCACTAATCCCGAAGCGTTGAAATTAGCCATGGATACCAAAGGTCAAAGCCTGGTAGATGGCTTTAAGAATCTGGTGAAGGATATTGAAAAAGGCCAGATCACACAGACTGATGAATCTGCTTTTGAAGTTGGGAAAAATCTGGCGATTACGAAAGGAGCCGTTATTTTTGAAAACGAACTCATGCAGCTTATACAGTATGCACCAACTACTAAAAGTGTCCATGAGATTCCCTTACTCATGATTCCACCATGGATCAATAAATATTACATCCTTGATTTACAACCTGAAAATTCACTGGTAAAGTTTTTAGTGGACAAAGGAATTACAGTTTACATGATTTCCTGGCGAAATCCTTGTCCCGGCACAACTCATTTAAGTTTCGATGATTATGTGAATGATGGCGCAATTAAAGCTATTCAAATTGCAAAAGAAGTATCTGCAGTACAAAAAATAAATACTTTAGGTTATTGTTTGGGAGGCACCTTATTGGGAGTGGCTTCTGCGATACTCTCAAAAGATGAAAAAAATTCTATAATCAATTCTGCTACATTTTTAGCAACGATGATTGATTTTATTGATGTGGGCCCCATGGGAAATGTGATTGATGAAGCCCTTGTTAAAAAACTGGATAGGGGAGAGCTTTTACATAACGGGGTGTTACATGGACACGATATGGAACGTGCTTTTAATCTCATTCGTTCCCATGATCTGATCTGGAATTATGCTGTGAACAGTTATTTGAAAGGATTGAAACCTTCTGCCTTTGATGTCTTGTACTGGACCAATGACAATACCAATCTCCCGGCAAATATGTATAAATATTATATACATCGTATCATCCTCGAGAATGGACTTAGCAGGAAAAATGCATTGACAATTTGCGGCAAGCAGATCGATATTGGAAAAATAGAATTTCCGGTATATGTGATTGGCTTCACTGAAGATTATATTTCTCCCGCTAAAACGAGCTTCATTACTACCAGGATGGTCAGTGGTCCTGTAGAATTTATATTAGGTGGTTCGGGGCACGTGATGGGGGCAATCAATCCTCCTGCAAAAAAGAAATATGGATACTATGTAAATGGCAAACTTGAAGGAGACTTTGATCACTGGAAAGAAACTGCAAGTTTTCATGAAGGGAGCTGGTGGACTTCATACATTGAAAAATTAATCAAACATTCCGGAAAACAGATTCCTGTAAAAAAGGAATTGGGAAATAAAATGTATCCAGTTATTGAAGCTGCACCAGGCAGGTATGTGAAAAAAGAATGTTAGTTAATTTACGGGGTGGTTTAAATAGGGTATACTCAAAAAGTAATTTTATTCATATTCTTTTTGCTACCATCAAAAAAGAACCAATCACGCTATGGCGTGACACCGCTTCTTAAATTTATCTTGAAAATCACGAATCAATTTCCCCCCGATTTTAGGAACTCGAACGAGTGAAAAGAGCCCGTTCTCAAACAGCCTAAAATCGTCGCGCAAATCCCGGCCGAATTGATTCTTATTTTATTCGTTAAATTTAAAATGCGGATCAGATGCAGGGCTTTTAACTTAACATTATAAATTCTCTTGCATCTCCTAATGAAAAAATTGCCCTACATGCACTAATTTTATTGTAATATTAATGAAGGAAGTGAATCCTAAAAAAGCGTTGCTGAGACTTACTTTTCTAGTGTAGTTGATTTATCTTTTTTAATGGTAAACGCTAAGGAGGCAGCAATACTGATTATTAAAACAACAACAATTACGAGCAAAGCAATTAAAATAGGCAATTTATAAAAATCAACGATCAGCATTTTCACACCAACAAATATTAAAATCAAAGAAAGCCCCTTTGATAAGAATCTAAACTTATCCATCATTCCGGCGAGTGCAAAGTACAGAGAGCGTAAACCCAGAATAGCAAACACATTTGAAGTGTAAACAATAAACTCATCTTGCGTAATCGCTAATATTGCAGGAATGCTGTCCACAGCAAAAATCAAATCAGTTGTTTCAACTACTATCAATACTAAAAATAGGGGAGTGGCAAATCGCTTTCCGTCCTCTTTTATAAAAAATTTCCCGCCATGAAGTTCATTGGTAACGGGCATTATTCTTTTGAGTAATTTTATTACGGGATTTTTTTCCGGTTCAATTGTTTTATCCTTTTGGGTAAGCATTTTGTATCCTGTGTAAATAAGTATTGCTCCAAAAATATAAATCGTCCAATGAAATTTTTCAATAAGTGCCACACCGGCAAAAATAAAAGCAGCCCGCATTATTAAAGCACCGATGATTCCCCAAAACAAAATTTTATGTTGATGAATGGGGGGAGTTTTGAAATAGGAGAAAATTAAAACGAATACAAAAATGTTATCTACACTTAATGATTTTTCAATCACATATCCGGTAAAAAACTCCAACGCCTTTGCATGACCTTGCCAATAATAAATAAGCACATTGAAGCACATTGCAAGAGTAATCCAAACAGCTGTCCAAATTATGGCTTCTTTCACACTCACTTCATGCGCCTTGCGATTAAATATCCCTAAATCCAATGCAAGCATCAGTAAAACAAAAACATTAAAGCCAATCCAAAAAATTAAATCTGTTTGCATAATAGTTATTGTTTATTTTATGGCAGTGTTTATTTTTAGTATTACTTAAAGATAACCCTTCATCTCATCAGCCATTTTCTTAGCTTCTATGCCGGCAGCTTTTGCAAAATCCTCGCCCGAGGAAGCATAAATAATTGAGCGAGATGAATTCACTAATAAGCCTATATCATTTTTGATCATACCGTATTTGCATACATCTGATAAAGTACCACCCTGGGTGCCAACACCCGGTACCAGTAAAAAATGTTCAGGAACAATTTTCCTCACGTCCCCCAGCATATCCGCTTTCGTAGCTCCAATCACATACATCATGTTTTCAGGTGTTCCCCATTGGTTGGATGTTTTTAAAACCTGCTGATACCAAAGCCCCTCCTTTGCTTCTGTCATTTGAAAATCCTGTGAGCCTTCATTTGATGTTAAAGCTAATACGATGGCCCATTTTCCTTCAAACTGTAAAAATGGTTTTACAGAATCGCTTCCCATATAAGGTGCAATTGTAATGGCATCAGCATGTAAACGTTTGAAGAAAGCTTTTGCATACATAGCAGATGTGTTTCCGATATCACCACGCTTGGCATCTGCAATTAAAAAATGGTGAGGATAATTCTGACGAATATATTTAATAGTTCTTTCAAGGCTGGTATATCCGCTCACTCCATAAGCTTCATAAAAAGCAGTGTTTGGTTTAAAAGACACACAGTATTCAGCAGTTGCATCAACAATTTGACGGTTGAACTCAAAAATAGGATCATCCTCTTCCAACAAATGCTTTGGCAATTTATCTACATCAGGATCCAAACCAACACATAAAAAAGTTTTTTTGGCTTTTATTTCTTTGATTAATTCTGCTCTTGTCATACTTGTAGTTTTTTAGATAAAAGAATTAAGATTGATTTTACGTGGCTTTTGAATCTTATATCTTTAATCTTATATCTTTTTTGATCTCGTTCTATAGTCCTCCTTCTTTCAATCGCTCTGCATTTTCAGCAAACTGTAAGGCATCTATCATTTGTTGAATATAACCATTAGTAAAGTCAGTTAGGTTATATAATGTCAAACCTATGCGGTGATCTGTAATACGGTTTTGAGGATAATTATAAGTTCTGATCTTTTCGGAACGGTCACCGGTACTTACCATACTTTTTCTTTTTCCGGTAGTTTCCGCTAAACGTTTTTGAAATTCCAGATCATATAGTTTAGAACGCAACATTTCCATGGCTTTCTCGCGGTTACCTAATTGGTTACGCTGTGTTTGGCAGGTTACTACAATGCCAGAAGGCTTATGAGTTAAAATCACTTTCGATTCTACTTTGTTTACATTTTGTCCGCCGGCACCACCACTTCGGGCTGTTGCCATTTCAATATCCGCGGGTTTAATTTCAATATCCCATTCTTCTGCCTCTGGCAATACTACTACAGTTGCTGCTGATGTATGAACCCTTCCCGCTGCTTCTGTTGATGGAACACGTTGCACACGATGTACACCGCTTTCAAACTTCATTGTTCCAAAAGCGTTATCACCTTTTACATTAAAAACCACTTCCTTAAAACCTCCCATGGAGCCCGGACTTTCATCTACCATTTCTAACTGAAAACCTTTTATTTCACAGTAGCGACGGTACATTTCAAATAAATCTCCCGCAAAAAGAGCTGCTTCATCACCACCCGTTCCACCACGAATTTCCATCGTACAGTTCTTGGCATCTTCCGGATCTTTTGGAATCAGTAATAAGCGAACTTCTTCCTGTAACTTTTCTTCTGCCAACCGGTTTTCTTCCAATTCGGCCTTCGCCATATCTAAAAATTCCTTGTCTTTTTCAGTGGCTAGTACTTCTTTAGCTCCATTAATATTATCTGTAATTTGTTTGTACTTGTAGTAAGCTTCAACAACAGGCTGTAAACTTTTGTATTCTATATTCAGTTTTTTGAAAAGACGCATGTCACCAATAACACTCGGGTCACCCAATTTTGCTTCAACATCATTGTATCTTCTCTTTATTTCTTCTAATTTATCTAACATACCTAAATTTTCACCTATAAGAGCGCAAAGATACTAAATCAATTGTGATTAGGAAAAATACCATGCTTGATATTATAATTTTCAAAGATTTCAATATCATTTTTATGTAATATATCAATCGTTCCGTTTATTAGTTTATTTTTGCCGTAAATAACTGGATTTTAAACAATTATAGTATTTAGATAAATCATGACTTTAAAAAGAATCAAACAGGGAATTTTACCACTCATCGTAGCTGCAGTTGCATTTAATTCGTGTGTGAAAAAAAACATGGATATGAACAATATGGCTGACCAGCAATGGACACCTGAATTGGCCATTCCTTTGGTAAACAGTTCATTTACAATAAAAGATATTTTGTTTGAAACCGATAAAAACGGGCAAATTTCAGTGGATGGTACCGGATTTTGCACGCTGGTTTATAAAGGTAATTTGTTTTCAGTAAAAGGAACTGATTTGCTTCCTTTAACTACTAATACTGTAAATGATAATTACAATTTAACAGGTGGTGATGTTGTAGCCCTTAATGCTTTGCCTACGGGATCAACCTATACTATGAATTTCAGCAATCTTGTAAGTTATTCTACAGGAAACGCTTCGGTTAAGATTGATGAATTGACTTTAAAAACGTGCGACTTTAATATTGCGGTGAACTCTACCTTTAAACAGAGTTCTGTATTAACGATCTCAATTCCTTCTGCTAAAAAAGCTGGAATTCCCTTTGTACAAACAGTTGCGGTTCCTGCTTCAACAGGAAGTAATGTAAATATTAATCAGTATGTGGATCTTGCTGGTTATGTATTTGACATGACTAATGGAGGAACAACTACCGATAAGTTTTTAGTTAATTATAAAATTGTTGCAACCAAAACAGCTGCTTTATCAACTGTGGCTGAATCTTTTCAGATCTCAGAAACATTTTCTAATCAGTCTTTTCTATTGGTTAAAGGTGATGTTGGCCAACAAAGCATTGGTGCTAATCTTGATACTGTAGCTATTTCTATTTTTAAAAACTCAGTACCTAACGGAGGCGATTTCAGAATTAATTATGCTACCATTGATTTTACAGTTGATAATTCATATGGCATTCCTATCCGATTAAATAATATACAGTTATTTCCATACGGACCAGGTCAAACTTTTCCTTATTCATCAGTTCCTTTGCCTTCGGCTTATACAAATTTAGATATTAATGTACCTGGTGTTGTTGGGGCATCTGCTTTCACTTATCCTCCTCAAATTGGCGGCCCTTCATCAACGGAATTGAACGCAATCATTAACTCAAAACCAAAGAGTTTTATTTATAATGTGGCTTCACAAACAAATCCTACCGGCACACCATCTGCCTCACAGCGTAATTTTCTGACGGATCAGAGCCAGTTTAAAGTGGATATGGAATTAAAAATGCCTTTGTATGGCGGAGCCTGGGATTTTGTTTTCAGAGATACTATTCCGTTTGATTTTGGTGAACAAACATCGGATAATATCAATTCCCTTTTGTTTAGGGTATATGCGGATAATGGTTTTCCATTTGACGTCTCTATGAACCTGGATTTTGTGGATACAAATTATGTAGTGATGCAAACCCTTGCACAAGGAGCTTTATATGCTGATATTATTAAATCTGCACCAATTGATGGTAGCGGCATTGTGGTTGGCCGTACAGAAAAAACAAATGATTTTACCATGTCAAAAGCCCAGATCGATCTTTTAAAAACAGTAAAACATATTATTGTGAGGGCTACCGGAAGCACAACCAGTAATGGTGTTCCGGATATTAAAATTTACGACTACTACCGTTTAAACATAAGAATGGGAGTAAAAGGAGAATTTAATATTTCATTGAAAAAATAATTTTAAGCAGTCGCACATTCTTTATATATCTATATGAAAAAAAATCATTTAATTAGTTTCTTACTTTTTGCCGTCATGACTAATGCAGTCATTGCTCAGCATAACTTAACATTGTATAACATCACATCGCTTCAGCAAACCCAAACGCATTTAAATCCCGCCTTAACACCAACGGCCAAAATAAATATCGCCATTGCACCTTTGTTTCCGCCATTTCCATTTCCTTCCGCTTATGTGAGCGCAAGTAACAGTGGTTTTAAATTATCCGATTTAATTAAACAGAACAGTGATGGACAAACCTATTATGATTTTGATAATATGATTTCCAAAACAAAAAAGAATAATTATTTAACCTCTGCTATTCACATTGATCTTTTGACTGTTGGATTCAGGATTAAAAAGAAAAATTACCTGAGCTTTAATGTCTCTAACAAATTTGATTTCAGGTTCCGTTATCCGAAAGACTTTTTAAATGTATTGGTCAATGGTAATGGAGCAGATGCAACTATCGGGCAGGAACAAAAATTTAATTTTGGTGCCGATATGATGCACTATACTGATATTAGTGTTGGTTTTAACCGCGAGGTGATTGAAAAGAAATTAACCCTTGGTGTTAAAGTGAAATACCTGATGGGTCAGGAAAATATCTACACAAAAAAATCTGATGTATCATTAACTACAGCCTCGCAAAATTTTGACCTGACCGCTAAATCAGATATTGCTATTTATACTTCAGGACTGGATACTAATTCCCGCTCACAACAGAACTTTAACGCTATGCGTTATTTCTTTAATACTAAAAATTCAGGTGTAGGAATTGACCTTGGCGCTAATTACATTCTTAATAGTAAATGGTCAGTTTCGGCCAGTGTATTGGATCTTGGTTTTATTGAATGGAAAGAAGCTACTAAAAATTATGTGAGTGCCAATCCTGGTGCTTCAGTTACTTTTTCAGGTGTCAATTTAAAAGATTTTATTAATGACAGTACAACCATAGAAGAATCTTTTAATAAAACAATAGATTCGATTGCTGAGCAATTTCAGATGGTAGAAAATGTTAATACCTACCGCACCAATTTAAGTACTAAAATATATCTGAGTGGTAGCTATCATATCAATGAAAAGAATTTTGCGAGTTTATTATTTTACGGACAATTTTATGATAAAAAAATTCATCCGGCTGCTACATTAGCTTTCAATACAGCGGTAGGAAGGTGGTTAAATGCATCAATTTCTTATTCCATGTTAAACAGAAGTTATAACAATGTAGGTTTAGGTTTGGTTTTAAATCCGGGCTGGTTTCAATGGTATGTTGTGAGCGATAACGTTTTGGGAATTTTGGTTGTAGACAAATACAACAAAGCCTACGTGCCGGCTTATACCAAAAATATTAATGTTCGCGTTGGATTTAACTTAACCATTGGTAAAAAACCGAAGGATAAAGATAAAGATGGCATTGCTGATAAAAAAGATTTATGCCCGGATGTTTTTGGTTTAGAAGCTTTACAAGGTTGCCCGGATAGAGATGGTGATGGTATCAAAGATTTGGATGATAAATGTCCTGACGTTCCCGGTTTAAAAGAACTAAGTGGTTGCCCGGATAAAGATGCGGATGGTATCACAGATTTAGAAGATAATTGCCCTGATGAAAAAGGTATATCGGCGTTTAAAGGTTGCCCGGATAAAGACGGTGACAACATTATGGACAAAGAAGATGATTGTCCGGAAGAAGCTGGTTTAGCTGATTTCAAAGGCTGTCCGGATCGTGATGGTGATTTAACTCCTGATAAGGAAGATGCTTGCCCTGATGTTTCTGGTCCAAAAGAATTTAAAGGTTGCCCGGATAAAGATGGAGATACCGTTTTGGATAAAGACGATGCTTGTCCTGAAATTATAGGTGCGGTAGATAATAAAGGTTGTCCTTGGCCAGATACTGATGGAGATGGAGTTGTTGATAAGGATGATGATTGCCCTACTGTTGCTGGTTTAAAAGAATTAAGAGGTTGTAAACCTGCACCGGTGTTGAAAGCAGAAGAGCAGAAGATTCTGGAAAAGGCATTCTCCAGTTTAGAGTTTGCAACAGGTAAGGATATCATTAAACCGGTGTCTTTTAAATCATTGAATGATTTAGCGAAACTGATGAAGCAACATGAAAGTGACTGGACATTGAAATTATCAGGTCATACCGATAACCAGGGTGATGCAGCCAAGAACATGTTGCTATCAGAAAAACGTGCGAAAGCGGTGAAAAAATACTTACTGACTAAAGGAGCAAAAGCCGATAAGATCATGACAGAATGGTTTGGACCAAATGTGCCAATTGCTGATAACGCAACCGATGCAGGAAGACAAAAGAACCGCCGTGTGGAAATGAAAGTAGAGTTTAAAAGCAAATAAGGTTTATTAATTTTGAATGAAAAAATCCAGTTGTGCAAACAACGGGATTTTTTGTTTTATGATTTCCTTGGTTTATACCTGCTTGAAAATAATCTGATATGATGTTCTGAAATCACATAAACATTTGGTGATTTCGCTAACATGTTTAATGAATTCTCAAAAGCCCCTCCTACGATTTAACCTCCGGCCGGATTATGTTTAGAAGATCGGCCACGCACGCAACGCCCTCTCGGCTCATCACTTTCATGCAACACAATTTCGGAATGCAGAAAACGTGCAGCGTCCTCAGAATCATTCACTTTTGATGCACTGCGTTCTAACATTTCTGATTCAAATTCAGTTAATACACTTTCTCTTACACCTGCTTCTCTCCATTGAGATAAAGGCCTGCATCCTCTT
>JANPOX010000446.1:0-5279 GCA_031428235.1 Bacteroidia bacterium
GAATCATTATCCCATACACAGATTCCAAAAATAGCTTCTCCAAAATATACATCATGGGGCGATATTTTAAAATGGAATTTACAGGAAAATTTCCCTGGTGATTTTCCATACACTGCCGGTATTTATCCGTTCAAGCGCGAGGGCGAAGATCCAACGCGTATGTTTGCAGGTGAAGGCGGGCCGGAGAGAACCAACAAGCGTTTTCATTATGTAAGTAAAGGTTTACCTGCGGCGCGTTTAAGTACGGCGTTTGACAGCGTTACGCTTTATGGAAATGATCCTGATCACCGTCCGGATATTTATGGTAAAGTGGGAAATAGTGGTGTGAGTATTTGTTGTTTAGATGATGCTAAAAAACTATACAGCGGTTTTAATTTAGCAGATCCGATGACATCGGTATCAATGACAATTAACGGTCCGGCACCTACATTAGCGGCGTTCTTTATGAATGCAGCCATAGATCAGCAATGTGAATTTTACATTAAAGAAAATGGTTTAGAGAAAGAAGTGGAAGCAAAGATCGCAGCCATTTATAAAACGAAAGGAACCGTAAGACCAACATATCAGGGTGATTTACCAGCAGGTAATAATGGTTTGGGTTTAATGCTGTTGGGTGTTACCGGTGATATGGTATTGCCTAAAGATGTTTATGAAACTATCAAAGCAAAAACCCTAACCCAAGTTAGGGGCACAGTTCAGGCAGATATTTTAAAAGAAGATCAGGCTCAAAACACGTGCATTTTTAGTACGGAATTTAGTTTAAGGGTAATGGGTGATGTGCAACAATACTTCATCGATCAGAAAGTCCGTAAATTTTTTTCAGTGTCTATCAGTGGTTATCATATTGCAGAAGCTGGCGCGAATCCTATTTCTCAACTGGCATTTACATTAGCAAATGGATTTACGTTTGTTGAATATTATTTAAGTCGTGGAATGAACATTGATGATTTCGCTCCCAATTTATCATTCTTCTTTAGTAATGGCATCGACCCTGAGTATAGTGTAATTGGTCGCGTGAGCCGTCGTATCTGGTCTAAAGCGATGAAATTGCGTTACGGCGGAAATGAAAGAAGTCAGATGTTGAAGTATCACATTCAGACTTCCGGACGATCTTTGCACGCACAGGAAATTGATTTCAACGATATCAGAACAACCCTTCAAGCGTTATATGCGATTTATGATAATTGCAATTCATTACATACAAATGCTTACGATGAGGCGATCACTACACCAACGGAAGAATCGGTTCGTCGCGCAATGGCTATACAATTGATTATTAACCGTGAGTTAGGTTTAGCAAAAAACGAGAATCCGTTACAAGGTTCTTTCATTATTGAAGAATTAACCGATCTTGTTGAAGAAGCTGTATTAACTGAATTTGACCGTATCTCAGAACGTGGCGGTGTATTAGGTGCTATGGAAACGATGTATCAGCGCGGACAAATTCAGGAGGAAAGTTTGTATTATGAGACCTTAAAACATAATGGTGAATATCCAATTATTGGTGTCAATACATTCTTATCGAGCAAAGGAAGTCCGACAGTTATTCCGCAAGAAGTCATCCGCTCCACAACCGAAGAAAAGGAATACCAGATTACGATGTTAGGAGAACTTCATAAAACACATAGAGTAGAGCATGATGACTACGTAAAAAAACTTCAACACGCAGCCGTACAAAATCAAAATATTTTTGATGAGCTGATGCATGCGGTTAAGTTTATGTCATTAGGGCAAATTACCAGAGCCTTGTTTGAAGTTGGCGGACAGTACAGAAGGAATATGTAATTGTTGATGCTTGTCAGACTGAGCGGAGTCGAAGTCAGCCGCAACAATATTTTAAAATTAAGCCCTTACAATTGTGAGGGCTTTTTAATTACATTTACATTAATGAAAAAGGTCCTCCCACTATTTTTTATTTTTTTACTTGCGTGTAATCAACAAAATAAAAAAATAAACACACGCATTATAAAGGTTGTTGCAGCTCAGGGTTATGCTATACCTAAAGATAGTATAGAAACTCCAAAAATAGTTTATGTTGATCAAAGCAAACTTATCAAAATACCCGCAGGTAAACCAAGCGTTGTAACAACCAATTCCAACATACATATGGTTGGAGCCCCAAAAATTATTTTAGCTGACAATCCTCGCGTTTGTACTCCTGGACAAGATACTTTTTTGCTTCCGAAAAAAGTAAAGGCAATTGGTAAAATAATACTTAGTGGAATACCCGAAATTACTATTGCCAAAGACATGGCAATTAAAGATCAAAATTCACAAAACTTTAGCACGTATAGCAAGCTTCAAGGTTTAAAGCAAAGCACTGTTATGAGTATATTGGAAGACAATAGTGGAAATCTCTGGTTTGGAACATATGGCGGTGTAGTTAAGTTTAATGGAAAATTCTTTACAACGTTTACCGATAAAGAAGGACTTGTTAATAATAATTTAAGGAGTATACTAGAAGATAAAAATGGAAACCTATGGTTCGGTACACATGGTGGATTATCAAAATATGACGGCAAAACATTTACAAATTTTACCGATAAAGATGGGCTCTCCAACAACATTGTCAGTAGTATATTAGAAGATACAAACGGAAATCTTTGGTTCGGTACAGAAGGTGGAGGTATAATTAAGTATGATGGAAAACTCTTTACAACATTTACTGATAAAGAAGGCCTTGCCAATAATGTTGTAAGGAGTATATTAGAGGATAAAAAAGGAAATCTTTGGTTTACCACGCATGGCGGAGTGTCCAAATATGATGGAAAATCTTTTACGACGTTTACCGATAAAGAAGGGCTCGCTAACAATGCAGTCAGTAGTATATCATTAGATGAAAAAGGAAACCTTTGGTTTGGCACTAGTGATGGGGTGTCCATATTCGACGGAAAACATTTTACGACGTTTACAGATAAGGAAGGGCTCGCCAACAAAAATATTTTAAGTATATTAAAGGATAAAAGCGGAAACCTTTGGTTAGGAACTAATGGCGGAGGCGTAACTAAGTATGATGGCAAATCCTTTACATCGTTTGCAGATAAAGAAGGACTTGCCAACAATAGTATTTGGAGTATGTTAGAAGACAAAAGTGGGAACCTTTGGTTTGGATCACAAAGTGGCGTATCTAAATATGATGGAAAATTCTTTACGTCTTTTACCGATAAAGAAGGATTAACCAATAATTCAGTTAGGGGTATATTACAAGATAAAAAGGGGAATCTTTGGTTTGGTACTTATGGTGGAGGAATATCAAAATATGATGGGAAATCCTTTGCAACGTTTACTAAGAAAGAAGGTCTTCCGCACCATTGGATTATGAGTATATTAGAAGATAGAAAAGGAAACCTGTGGTTCGGTTCTTATGGGGAAGGCGTATTCAGGTATGATGGAAAATCCTTTACAACCTTTAAAGATAAAAGGGGGCTCACCAGTAACCAGGTTATGAGTTTAATAGAAGATAAAAGCGGAAACATTTGGTTTGGCACTTATGGTGGAGGAGTATCTAAGTATGATGGTAAATCCTTTACAACTTTTACCGATGAAGAAGGACTCGCCAACAATACTGTAATGAGTATGTTAGAAGATAAAAGTGGAAACTTTTGGTTTGGGACTTATGGTGGAGGTGTATCTAAATATGATGGCAAATCCTTTACCACTTTTAGCGATAAAGAAGGGCTTGCCAGCAATACCGTTTTGAGTATTTTAGAAGATAGAAGAGGAGATCTTTGGTTTGGCTCAGATGGTGGAGGCGTTTCAAAATACGACGGTAATTTTTTCACCCATTTTACTACTAAAGAAGGACTTGCAAATAATACGGTTACGAGTATATTAGAAGATAAAGGCGGAAATTTATGGTTCGGGACTCGCTACGGACTCAGTAAACTTTCTAATTTCAAAATAATTGAAATACATGATAAAGTCAAAACTGGTAAAGTAAAAGATGACGATGTTATTTTTAAAAACTATACATACGAAGATGGTTTTTTAGGTATTGGTTGTAATGGAAATTCTATATGTGAAGCTAAAGACGGTACAATATGGATTGGCACAAACGATAAGTTGACTGTAATGCACCCCGAAGGCATTCAACCTGATACTATTCCGCCAAATATACAATTAACAACAATTGAGTTATTCAATGAAAATATTCCATGGGGAAATATTTTTATAAACGAAGAGAGTCACAGTCAGGCTAAAGACACTACCCTAACTTTAGGCAACGGTGTAAATGTTAGTGATTTTGAGTTTGATGGCTTCACTAGATGGTACAACTTACCTGTAAATTTGAGTTTAGCCTATAACAACAATTATTTAATGTTTAATTTTATTGGCATCACAATGAGCCAACCTAAAAATGTAAGATACAAATACAAATTAGAAGGTATAGATGATAATTGGAGTGCTATAACAAGTCGTACAGAAGCTTCTTATGGCAATTTACCACATGGTGCTTATACATTTAAAGTAAAAGCAATGAATAGCGAAGGATATTGGAGCGTACCTTTTGAATATAAATTTATCATACGCCCACCTTTTTGGCATACTTGGTGGTTTAGGGTTTTAATAGGACTATTAGTAGTTAATGCAATTTGGTTTTACATCAAAATGCGTGAAAAAAAACTAGTCTCCGAAAAAGAAAAATTGGAGAAAACAGTTGAGGAAAGGACAGATGAGCTGGTTCAGCAAAACGCAGCAGTCGAGCATCAAAAAGTCATCATCGAAGAAAAACACAAAGAAATAACAGACAGTATAAATTATGCTGAGAGAATTCAGCGTAGTTTTTTGGCAACTAAAGAATTATTGGATGATAATTTAAAAAACCATTTTGTTTTCTTTAAACCCAAAGATGTAGTAAGTGGTGATTTTTATTGGGGTGCTAATACAGGCTCTGCCAACAATAAAAAATTTCTACTATGTACTGCTGATAGTACAGGCCACGGAGTTCCCGGAGCTATTATGAGTTTATTAAATATTACAAGTTTAGAGTCGGCAACAAAACAAGGATTCACGCATCCGGCAGATATTTTAAATGTAACTCGAAAAACAATTATCGAACGCCTTAAGAACGATGGTAGCGAGATCGGTGGAAAAGATGGCATGGATTGTAGCTTAGTGAGTTTTGATTTCGCAAACTACGCACACCGTTCTTGCTGTGTGTGCCAGAGTACTGTGTGACTTCTTCTTGTCTTATCCGTCGTCATAACAAAAGCATCACGACAGGTACAGAAATAGTCCTGTTTCTTGTGTGGTGTTTTACGGTAGCATCGTGGTACCAG
>JANPOX010000447.1:0-7260 GCA_031428235.1 Bacteroidia bacterium
ATCACTAATTGCATCAATTAATCGTTTGTTGGTTTTATTGCCTTGTTTATTGGAAGTATCTTCTATCGTGCAAGGCATGAATAATTCCGCGATTTCTTTTTCAGTATTAGGCGGAGGTAAAGTTTCTGCAAAGGCAATTTCCAGATCATCGTCAATATTTTTTTTGATACCTGCTTTTAAATTTTCAATAATATCTTCTGTTAATACACCTTCATCAATTAAAAATTTCTCAAAGGTATTTACAGGATCTTTTCTTCCCCAAACATCAAATAATTCTTTCGGGACATACTTCGTTCCGGATGCTTCTTCGTGTCCGCGCATACGGAAGGTTACACACTCTAATAAAACGGGTCGAGGATTTTCACGGATAGATTCAGCTAAATTTTTCACTGTCTCATATACTTTCAATACATTATTGCCATCTATCGAAACACCTTCAATGCCATAGCCAATTGCTTTATCCGCAAAGGATTTACAACGGAACTGTTCATTACTTGGTGTAGATAACCCATAACCGTTATTTTCAACTATAAAAATTACCGGTAAATCCCATACTGCCGCTGTGTTTATGCTTTCATGAAAATCGCCTTCGCTTGCTCCTCCATCGCCACTAAACACAACCGTTACTTTTTTCTCTTCACGTAATTTATTCCCTAAGGCAATTCCATCAGCTACTCCCATTTGTGGACCTAAATGAGAAATCATGCCAACAATATTATATTCCTGAGATCCAAAGTGAAAGCTTCTGTCTCTGCCTTGCGTAAAGCCACTTGGCTTGCCCTGAAACTGTGAAAACAAACGATTCATAGGAATGCCGCGCGTGGTGAACACACCTAAGTTACGATGCATAGGCAAAATAAATTCATCTCGGTTCAAAGCAGTAGCAACTCCAACAGAAATAGCTTCCTGCCCTATTCCACTAAACCATTTGGCAATTCGTCCCTGACGAAGAAGAATCAACATCTTTTCTTCAATCATGCGGGGCGTTAAAATATTTTTATAAAGTTGTAATAACGTATCATCTTTTTGTTTACGTCGGTCAAACTTAATAGGAGATTCTGCTGTGATCATTGTCATAAATTTGTAGCGAAAATACCAATTTTAGGTTTACTTTCAGTCATAATTAATCAACTATTATTACTATTTTTAAGAAGTTTATTGTATTTTATAAAAAAAATAATGAGGCCAAACAATAGTCTACCATTCTATCTGATTACTCTTTCAATCCTTGTTTTTTTGGTTTTACCTTTTTTACTACAGGATGGTATGTTTATGGATGGAGTGCAATATGCCTGTGTTTCAAAAAACCTTTCTAATGGCAATGGTAGTTTTTGGTTCCCTATTTTAAGCAAGACCTGGAGTAGGCAGAATTCACATTATTTTATGGAACACCCTCCTTTATTTTATGGTGTAGAATCAGTTTTTTTTAAATTATTAGGAAATAGTATTTATACGGAACGGATTTTTTCTTTTTCGATGCTACTGTTAACGGCGTTGTTCATACATCTCATATGGCGATTAATAGCAAACCATTTAGGACAAAATAGATCCAATAGTTGGTTCCCTGTTTTATTGTGGATTATCACACCTGTTTGTTTCTGGACTTACCAAAACCACATGATCGAAACAATGTTATCTGTTCTGACTTTGGCCTCTGTTTATTTTGCTCTAAAAGCCGTATTAGAAAAGGAAAAAGTCGTTTTATATTTAATTATCTCAGGTGCATTAATTTATTGCGCCTTTTTAACAAAAGGTTTGCCGGGGTTATTTCCGTTAGTTACGGTTCCATTATTTTATATCACCTTAAAAAAAATCAGTTTGAAGATAACTTACTTTTATACAGGAATCGTTTTATTGACATTCATTGTAATTTATTTCACTTTTATTTTTACTAATCATAATGCAAAAGAAAGTCTTGATTTTTATTTTACAAAAAGATTAATAAGCAGAATTGAAGTAACCTCAACAATTAATTACAGGCTATTCATACTGAGAGATCTATTTTTCGAGTTTTTGCCATCTGCTTTGATTTGTCTTATACTTTATTTTTTTTCAAAAAGACAAAAAGGTTTTACATCATTAAAAAAAACAGATAAGCAATTGTTCCTTTTTATGCTGTTAGTGGGGTTCTCCGCTTCAGCTCCACTAATGATCACCATGGTTCAGAAAAATTTTTATTTAGTGCCAAGCATTCCTTTCTTTGCTTTAGCATTAACTTATATAAATACTGATTTTTTATATAAAAAAACTTCCCTAATTGGTTCAAATGCTAAGTGTTTGAAAATTTTAAACGTTGTTTCCTATATCATGTTAATTAGTGTTTTGCTTTTTTCTGGTGCTCAAATTGGAAAAATAAGCAGGGATGAAACCTTGTTGAATGAAGTGAAAATTATCGGACAATATTTACAGCAGGAAGAATTAGTTGGGACGGATTCTGATGTTTATCTAAGTTGGAGCTTTCATTTTTATATACTTCGAAAATATGGTATTCAACTTGATCCAAAAAATAAATTCAGAAAGTATTTTATAACAAGAACAATCCCTGAATTTAGTAAAGAATATCGCTATAAGCAGGTTAATTTGCCTACCCATGAATACAAATTGTACAAACTGAATTAATTTTTATTTTTTTTAAGTTTATGTAAAACGGTTTGGTTAAGATAGTCAATTTTTAATTCGAAATTATCTCCAGACAAAGCGTTAAGGTCGATAATACTTGTATCATATTTTAAGTTTTCAGTGTATATTATTTTTTTATTGGAGTCTAGAATACTAAAACAAGAGGTGGCCGGTATATCTTTACCCAAGACCTGTAATTCAAACTGATTATTCTTTAGTGGTAATAATGTGACAGTAATGCCTTCATTTATATGGACCTTTCTTTTTCCATATAAAAATCTTGTTTTTGATTTTAATTTTGTTCGACCGATTTTTGTATTACCACTGGTTTCGAAAGTGCCCGGATTATCAACACTTTCGGCCTTTGGGTGAGCAGTCCAAATTCTTATATAATCTATTTTGAAATCACCTGATCTTTTAATATTGGGCTTAGGGCCCGGTTTAAAAGGTCCGTTATTTCCAGGAACAGCTAAGTTAGCACATAATACTTTCTCAGTATTTAGCGAAAGTTTAGAATAAGCAATGCATTCTCCGTTCAAATAATATTTTAAATATTCTGGTGTCCATTCACCCGACACTATATTCCATTCACATGATAAATTACCTTTGAAATAAACCCAGTCACCCCAGGCTTTCTTTCTGATATAGTTTCTCATTTTATTTTCCTCTTGTTTTTGACTATGTCGCCCCACATGAATGGCATTTTTCTTTTCAGTTTTTAATTCCATCCAGTCAATTTCTTCGCCTCCGTATAGCCAGAATGCCGGCCAATAGCCTTTTTCTTCGGGCATTTTGAATTTTATTTCAAAATAACCATACTTAAATTTTTCCTGTGACTGAATCATGCCAGATGTATATTCGAACATTCTTTTATTCTGGCCGAAATTTGTTTTTTCTTTATAAAGAGTGGTCGTGTCATCCAACCAATCTACTGTTCGCTTTTCAACACTTTCTCTTTTTGCAAATAAGTTTAAACTTCCTTCTTTTAATTCATGATTTTGCCCATCAGTATAATATTGCTGCTCTTTATTGGAAAAAATTGTTCTACTCCATCCATACCAATATTTCCATTTACTTAAATTAAGAGTTTGATTATTAAATTCATCGCCATCTGCATAGTACCATGCAACAACTGTATCTTTATTTAACTGCCATTTTACCTGAGCCATGATTTTCATTTGTAAGAAAGTAGACAGTAATAAAATGAATAGGACCATTTTCATAATTAAAGAAAGATTATAGCTAAATTTGTACTGAAATTTAGATTAAAAAATGCACATACTCAAATTTATAGTTTGTTTTATATTCCTTACTTTTTTTTGTAAGTCCCAGGTGATGTGGCAGGTTCAATCCAATACTTCAAAGAAATGGTATCTGCAGGAGCACGACGAATTTATAGATGATTATCTAAATCCCGATAAATGGAAAAACGGTTATCCATGGGGACCTTATTTAATGAACCTCGACCTGATATATAAACAAGAAAATTTGGAATTTAAAAACGGGACGGTTTCATTAGTGACTAAAAAAGAAAAATCAACAGAGAAGGTAAATGAATGGGACATTAATAAAAAGTATCTGGCCAAATACAATAAAACAGTTGGACCAGCTAATGAGTATGATTTTGAATACTCTGGTGGTGCATTTAGTTCTTTAAAAAAATTCAAATACGGTTATTTTGAAATGCGCTTTAAAGCAAATGCAGAAAAAGGAATGTGGCCCGCTTTCTGGCTATTTGGTGGTAACCCCAATGAAGAAATAGATATTTATGAAGGCAAAGGCGACCGTGATAACCAGATACACGTTGATGTGCATTGCCCTAAAGGTTGCGAAGATTACAGAGGTGGATTTCTTAATTTAAAAAAGAACTGGGGCGCCTGGTTAAAAACAGATGAAAGTCTGGCAAATGGCTGGAACATTATTTCAGGAGAATGGCAGCCAAATTATATAAAGTTTTTTTTGAACGGACAACCAATCGGTTACTTTGAAGGTGAATTTAAAACGTCACAAAATTTAATTATCAATAGTGCGGTTGCAAAAGACAAGGAAGCTTTTAATCCCGGTCCTGATGAAAAAACAAATTTCCCGAATTCTTTTATGATTGATTATGTAAGGATATGGAGTCAGGAAGACACAATTTATGATTTGAAGGAAAAGTATAAATTATTTGAGTTTACTTCTTCTACGATTACCGACAATGATTTATATTCCACTCAGCTAAAAAGAAAAGTCAATTTTATTTACGACAAAAAAGAATTAAAAGGGGAACAGGGTTTTATAACCTTATTACCTGTTTTTTATAACCGATACAGTTTATCACTAGCCGGAAAAAACTTCGGAAAAGTACAAGTTGATGTGTTCGACCGTTTGGATGTAAAAGTTGCCGAATTTTCATTTGAAAACACAGAATATTATATCATGGATCTCAGTGCCTTACCTACCGGGCCATACAAAGTGGTAATCAAAGTTTTAGGCCAGGAACTCATCCAAAAAGTTCCGGTACTGAACCTAGCCAAATTAGGAGAAGAAAAATAATGCAGGATATTGTAGTTACCATATTATTAATTGCGGCCTTATCCTATTTGGGATACCGTGCATATAAATCCTACCACAATAAAAAGTGCGGTGATAAGGATTGCGGTTGTAAATAATAAGATGTCGCACTGAGCGGAGTCAAAGTGTGTCGGGCAGCAGATGTATAATTTGATTTTGGGCTTGTCCCTGCAAAGAACAGGCAGGGTCAGGCTTTTACTCCAATCTTTTGCAAGAGACAAGCAAAAGGATTTCCGCTTCAATCCTTCACGCAAACAAACTCACAATAGTAAATTCGCAATTTTATAATGAACGGAGGCCAACGGTACCACAAGGTAAATATTTTGTCACACTGAGTGGAGTCGAAATGATTATTTAATTGCCTTTAAACTCAGGTCCATACTTTTAACATGATGTGTTAAAGCTCCCACAGAAATAAAATCAACACCACATTTCGCATAAGCAGCAATGGTTTTTTCTGTAATACCACCAGAAGTTTCAATCTCAAATTTATTGCCAATTAAAGCAACCGCTTTTTTAGTATCAGCAATGGAATAATTATCCAACATAATTCTTTGAAAACCTCCTTTATCCAAAATCAGTTTTACATCATTCAATGTGCGTGTCTCCACTTCAATAGATAGTTTTTTCCTGTTTTTTTTCAGGTAGGCATGAGTTGCATCAATCGCTTCAATAATGCCTCCCGCGAAATCAATATGATTGTCTTTAATCATGATCATATCATAGAGGCCATAGCGATGATTAGCGCCGCCACCGATGACAACGGCCCATTTTTCAAAAAAACGAAATCCGGGAGTTGTTTTGCGTGTGTCTATCACTTTTGCTTTTGTGCCTTTACATAAATTTTGTAAGTGATTTGTTTTGGTGGCAATGGCACTCATGCGCTGCATGATGTTTAACACCAATCGCTCTATTGTTAAAAGTGTACGGGTGTTTCCTTCCACAATAAATGCAATGTCACCAATCTTTACCTGTTCACCGTCTTTTATATATTGGGTAAACTTAAATTTAGGATCTATAATTTTGAAAATCTCTTTTGCTGCTTCAATTCCGGCAATGATGCCGTTTTCTTTCACCAATAAATGGCATTTACCTTTTTGATTGGATGGAACAGTTGCTAGTGCGGAATGGTCTCCATCACCTACATCTTCCTGTAAGGCATTTTGTAAGAAAGTTTTAAAATTGAAATTTTTTTTGTGTTGTAAAATGTAATTATTCATTGTCGTGTTCAATTCTGAACTGCGAAATTACATTTCCTCTCACTAATATGGAAATTCTATATTTACCCGTATTGGTATCCAAAGCACCGGTAATAAATTGCTGGTTTCCGTTTACAATGCTGGTATGAGAAGTCTGGTAGCTTTTTACCTTATGTTTCAGGAAAAAGTCCTCAATGAGGGCCTGGGATTGGGATTTGCTTAACAGGTCTTCCTGATTGAGCACCTTAATGGAAACTTTGTCCGCAAAATTTTTAACTAATTCGGAAGCACTACCTTGTTTGAGGGCGTTAGCAACATCATCTGTTATATCTTTCAAATTAAAAGATAAACTAAAGACGCTAATTAAAGTAATAAGAAATAGTTTCATTAATATTGTAAATTTGGTCAATAAAGAGCAATTATTGTGCCTAAAACTATAGAAACTCAGCTCATAAATGAAAATACTGCTTATACAAATAGAAAAGACAACTGATTCGTACCTTCTAGAAGGTGTTAAAATCTATACGGAAAGGTTAAAAAATTATATCTCATTAAGTACTGAGACGATTTCAATGCCTAAGAACATAAGACAAAAACCCTTTGAAGAGCAAAAAAGAGCAGAAGCTCTCGAAATTCAAAAATTAATTGATCCATCTGATTTTCTGGTTTGTATGGATGAACATGGTAAGCAATTTACATCTTTACAATTCGCCGATTTTTTAAATAAACGAATGGTTTCCGGTTGCAAAAGAGTTGTTTTTTTAATTGGTGGTCCTTTTGGGATTGACAAATCGATTTTAGATAAAAGTTCTTATATATTGTCATTATCAAACATGACATTCTCCCACCAAATGATTCGTTTGTTTTTTTACGAGCAATTGTATAGAGG
>JANPOX010000448.1:0-2338 GCA_031428235.1 Bacteroidia bacterium
ACACAGATCTTAACACTTTCAGATTTTGTAAAATTCGCCAAGCAAATTCCGATTGAAGCTGAACATACATTGACTTTAAACAATGCTTTTGATTTCGTAAAAGGAACCATGAGGGAAGAAAAGGAAGTTGTTGGAGAAAATTCTAAAAATTCAAATAATACTAATCAAACAACTAAAAACTAATAACCTTGCTCTCGTACTTTAAAGACATACAGTTTGCCGAAAAACACTGGTTTTGGTTGTTCCTCATTATTCCGGTGATGATTGCCTGGTATATCTATAAATTAAAAACGTATGAAAGCGAAGTGAATTATTCTTCTTTTAATTTATTGACAGGGATCAAATCTTCTTTAAAAGCAAAATTAAGGCATATTTTATTTGTACTCAGGTTAATGTGTATTTCATTATTGATATTAGCTATTGCCCGCCCTCAATCGCGAAGCAGCTGGAAAGACACTAAAACTGAAGGTATTGATATTGTAGTAAGCTTAGACGTTTCCTTATCGATGTTGGCAAAAGATTTTAAACCCAACCGTTTAGAAGTAGCAAAAGAAGTGCTAGGAGATTTTATTGATGCCCGTCCAAATGACAAAATTGGTCTGGTGATATTTGGCGGAGAAGCATTTACTCAATGTCCTTTAACCACAGATCACAAAATCATTAAAAATATGTTCGGCGATATTAAAGCCGGAATGTTAGACCAGGGAACAGCAATAGGACTTGGTTTGGCAGGTGGCGTTGCCCGTGTAAAAGACAGTAAAGCAAAAAGCAAAGTAGTGATTTTAATTTCGGATGGTGTGAGTAACGTAGGGGAAATTGCTCCTTTAACTGCCGCCGATATTGCTAAAACATTTGGAGTAAGAGTTTATTGCATTGGAGTAGGAAGTAAAGGGAAAGCCCTACAACCCGTTGCTTTATATCCTAACGGTGAAATGGAATACGATTATGTAGATGTGGACATTGATGATGCAACCATGACGCAGATCAGTAAAGTGACTGGTGGAAAATATTTTAGAGCTACAGACCGGGAAAGTCTTGAAAAAACCTATAAAGAAATTGACCTTTTGGAAAAAACCATCATTAGCGAAAAAAGTTTTACAAATAAAGCGGAACATTTTTTACCACTAGCCCTTGCTGCAGCCATTTGTTTACTATTAGAATTTTTATTGAAACGCTTTGTATTTAAAGCCATACCCTAATGTTTAAATTTGAAAATCAAATATACTTTTATGCTTTTGCAATCATTCCTGTTTGCATCGCTATTTATATATGGTATGTGTATAGTTCGAAAAAGAAATTAAAAAAACTAGGAGAACTTTCTTTAGTCAATCAATTAATACCTGAAGTATCCAGGGCAAAGAAAACAACAAAATTCATTTTATTCCTGATTGCATTTTCTTTTTTAATTCTTGGGATTTGTAATTTACAAACAGGTTCAAAAATGAAAGATGTGAAACGCGAAGGTGCTGACATTATGGTGTGTCTTGATGTATCAAACAGTATGATGGCGCAGGATTTATCACCCAATCGTTTGGAACGTTCTAAAATTGCCATTGAAAACATGATCGATAAATTACAGGGCGACCGTTTAGGAATCATTGTATTTGCAGGTGAAGCTTATGTTCAGTTACCAATCACAACCGATTACAGCTCCGCAAAATTATTTTTAGAAGGGATCAGTAATAAAATTGTACCGGTACAGGGAACCAATATTGCTGATGCCATCAATTTATCCGTAGAAAGTTTTGGAAAAGACGAAGGAAAAAATAAAGCAATTGTAATTATTACAGATGGTGAAAATAATGAAGATGCTAAAGAAAGCGCCGTAGATGCCGCAGAAGAAGCTGCTAAAAAAAATGTAGTGATCCATACCATTGGTGTTGGTTCCGAATCAGGTGTACCAATTCCAAATATTATTGATGGAGTTGTAAGTGGCTATAAAAAAGATAATTCCGGGAATACGGTTGTTACCAAATTAGATCCTAAAATTTTGCAGGACATTGCAGGTGCCACCAATGGTGTGTATGTACAAGCCAGCAGTGCAGATATCGGATTGGATGCCATTCTCAATAAAATTGCAGAATTGGATAAAAAACAAATGGAAAGTAAAATGTACACCGACTATGAAGACCAGTTTCAATGGTTTTTAGGCGCTGCTTTATTATTTCTTGTATTAGAATCTTTGATCTCAGAACGAATCAGTAAACTTTGGAAAAAATTGAATTTATTTAATAATGCAAAAGCTTAACAGACATACTTTTTTATTTATTGCAATCCTCCTCTCCTTTGCTAGTTTTGGCCAAAAAGAGAAAATGGTGCTACGTAATGGTAATGATTC
>JANPOX010000449.1:0-1701 GCA_031428235.1 Bacteroidia bacterium
GTGCAAATTCTGACTTATTTTTTGCCGTACAGTAAGTACTTTTTTTAATTGCCTTATTCTAAAGCTGTATAAAATATAAAGGCCGGCAGCAATTAATATTCCCAGCAATATTTTAAAGAGTAAGGTTTGATACCACTTGGGGAGAAAGTTAAGGGTCATACTTATTGGTGCACATTCTACGCCATCTTCATTGGCAGCTTTTACTTGTAAATGATATTTGCCCGGCGATATACCAATGAGCGTAATAAAATTTTGCGTTTTTAAGTCTATCCAGTTGTTACCAAGTTCATCAATTTTATACCAATAATTTATACGGTTGGGGTTTCGATAATTGAGCCCGATGAAAGCTATTTTGGTTTGGGTAACGTCGTTTGGAATTTGTAGGTTTTGAAGTGAAAGATTAATACTATCAATTCTTTTTTTTGAGACAGTTTCGATATTAATTTCCTCAAAGAAAAGTTGAGGAGGAACCATGTTGCTCCTCAACTTAGCAGGATCAATCATTGTAAACCCATCTAAGCCTCCAAAATAAATTTTGCCGTCCACTTGTGCTCCACAAGCTTCTTCAAATGAGTTACCATGCAGCCCATCATTTGGATAAAACAAATTTTTAATCTTTAAAGTACTTGCATCAATTTTTGATATACCATTATTTGAAGAAACAAATACTGAGTTGCCTGTTTTGAAAATTTTATAGACGCCATTATTACAAAGTCCTTCGCTTTGGGTGATTGTATTTTTTACTTTATAGTTACTATCTAAAATTACTAAGCCTAAGCCATAGCTTGCAATCCAATAATTTCCTCCCACTTCTACCACATCGAAAAATAAACCTGAAGATTGATCATCTAAAAACTGATTAATATTAAGGTTAGTGACCTGTTTTTGTTGAAGATCAATAACTGCAATGGAAAAATCTGATAAAACCCAAATCTTGTGTTTAGAATCTACATAAACTGTATTTACATTGTCAGATTTTAGAGTTATCGGTTTGGAAGTTGTATTAATATTGAAAATTAGTTTCTCTGATTTTTTCCAGACTAATATTCCTTTATTGTTCTCGGTGCCTATTATATATGTTGAGTCATTGTATTTAAAACAACTATTGACTCTCCAATTTTTAAATTTTTTAAATTCAGGATATAGTTTATCCATTTCAAAAATCTTGTCATTCTTATACAGTTTAATTCCTGCGTCATCAGATACAAGTATTTCATTTTTTGAAATAGCATTTATGCTTTGAAAGCTGCCTGATGGCACTATCGTTTTTAAATGATTTTTATTTTCAACTTCATAGAGCCCGCTTTGTGTTGCTACAAGTGTGCGCCCGTTTTCTATTGGATAGATTCCAAAAAGATGTTTTAATTTATTATCGTAATGCTTTTCATCATTTATTGTAGAAATAATGGCTCTTTCCGATTTATCAAAAACTGCTAAACCTGAATTACATCCTAAAGCCAATAAATTATTATCTAAAGCACAAACAGTATTTATTTCGGAAAGCCAATTATCATTGATATTTTCCGATAACACTTTGTAACTGCTAAAATCCTTTTTTAAAGAAATAAAAGTATTTGAAGCAATGTATATATTATCACCAACTACACTTATGTTTTGTACAGGTTTTTGATAATATATATTTTGAGAAGGGAAATGAAATTCTGTTAGTTTTCCAGCTCTATTTATTGTATAAGAAAATAA
>JANPOX010000450.1:0-14594 GCA_031428235.1 Bacteroidia bacterium
TGTATGGGCCCTGGGTTCGAGTCCCAGCAGGATCACCAAACCCCTTGATAATCAAGGAATTAGGTTGAATCATTGACAATAAGAACGACAATAAAGAGGTTTTACATTAAGTTGTAAAACCTTTTTTGTTTCTATAAAGCAGCAAAAAGTCATTAGTATAATTTGATTTTTATCTATTAAAGATATAAATAATATACTTACAAAAAGTATTTGCCTTTCTATATTCTTCCTTTAGTTTTTCTATTTGTTTTCAGATCGGGATTAAACTATTCATAAAATATTTATTTTTTAAATGATACTAAATTTTACACTTAAAAATTTAATTTAAAATATTGGTAAAAAAAGATCTTAACCGAAATTCAAATTGGAAAACAATAGATGTAACTATGAAACTATTGTTTACTAAAGACAATGAAATAAAAACAAGTGCGAAAAGAAAGTAAATAGAATTAAATGCATCAGTATAAAATTCGTATTTTTAATCTTGATGCTGAAAAACAAACCTTATAGTATACTTCTATGGATCGTACTTGGTTTATTCTGTACAAGGGTAAGCGCCCAATTGTTACAATTCTTTTTTTCGTTCTCTTTCCTTCCATCATTTGAGGAATTTCATAGCGGTACAATGTCCTATGTACGGCTCTTTTTTTTTCAGACTATCATAATTTTCTTCTTTCTCCGCACTTGTTTACGGATGAGCCGGGATACAATTATAGCCAACCGAATAAAAGGGAATAGGCTTTTGATCCTCGGTATTATGTATGCGTCAGTAATGATTATCAGGTATTTTTTACGTATGTACATGTTCCCAACTGAGAGGTGGTTCGGTGGCTGTATTCCTATTTTTTTCCATATTGTATTGGCTTCCTTTTTTATTATCAATGGTGTGTATCACATACGTACAGATAAAGAGCTTGATCGAAAATCGAGCAAAGTTTTTAAAATTGTTTGGATGATATCTTCTAAAATACTTGTTCTGTTTATTTGCTTGTGGCTTTTTTATCAAAGTGTTCCAACAATTGTGGCCAAAAAAACTGGAATGCGTAAATCAATGTACTCCGTGTCAATTGAAAAAAAAGTGCCAATTACCATGGACGATGGAAAAATTTTATGTGCTGATGTTTACAAGCCTGAACATCTGAGTTCAGCTCCTACAATTTTAATTAGAGTTCCATTAGACAATAATCTAAAAGGCAAAACTATGTCTAATGTATTGGGAAGGGTTTGGGCAGAAAGAGGTTATAATGTTGTTATACAAGGAGTGCGTGGAAGGTTTTTATCGGAAGGCAAACATGTCCCCTTTAAAGGTGAACGCGCGGACGGAATTACAACTTTAAAATGGTTAAACAAACAAACATGGCATAACGGGAAGGTAGGAATGTGGGGAGGTTCTTATTTTGGTTATACGCAATGGGAGATATCTGATCAGGACACTTTGGGATTAAAAGCTATGCTTACACAAATATCGAGCAGTAGCAATTACAACATGTTCTACCACGGCGGAGCCTTTTCTTTCAAAAGTGCCTTGTTTTGGGCAACCCGTTCTCACTCAGATATGGATACTCCACAGGAATCGAAAGATCTTGTAAAAGGGTTTAAAGGTGCTCCATTGATTGAAGCAGATAATAGAACGGTGGGAGATATACCTTTCTACAATGATTGGGTATTGCACACGACACAAGATAATTATTGGCTAAGTGTTGACGGGAAGGACAGAGCAAAAAAATTAAATGTTCCTATACTAATGATGGCGGGATGGTATGACCCTTACTTAAGCTCAGAGGTGCAGGATTTTGAAGAAATAACACAACGTCCCCATAAAGAATGCAAATTAATAATTGGTCCTTGGTGTCATGCAGAAACAGTAGTAATGCCAAATGGCTATGAGGATGAGAATTATAGATTGGCAAGTATTGCTCCTTCAATTGATTGGTATGACAAACACCTGAAAGGACTTACTGTTAAAGAAACGCCACCGGTTAAACTATTTGTGATGGGAAGTAATAAATGGCGTTATGAAAATGAATTCCCACTTAAAAGAACAAAATACACGTCATATTATCTATCTGAAAAAAAACATTCCACTACTAACAAAGGAGAAATACTTGATACATTAGTACCAGACAAAGATGTCATTAGCACATACCTCTATGATCCTCAAAACCCGACCCCTTCTTTAGGTGGAGCGGTTCTTGGCGATAATGCAGGCGCAATGGACCAGAAAGGAATTGAAGCAAGGAAAGATGTATTGATCTATACATCCGACGTTTTAAAAAATGATCTGGAAGTAACCGGAAAAATCAAACTTATTTTGCATGTATCAACTGATGCAAAAAATACTGATTTTGTAGCAAAGGTAACAGACGTTTTTCCCGACGGAAAATCTTTTAATATCAGTGAAGGTGTTTTCCGCAGTCCTTACCAAGGTAAGGACGTGGTAAAAAATATTGTTATAGAACTCAGTCCAACCAGTAATGTTTTTTTAAAAGGTCACAAAATACGGTTAGAAATTATGTCGAGTAATTACCCGCGATATTCAATGAACTTTAATACAGGTGGAAATAATTTTGATGAAACTACCGGTGTTATTGCAGAACAAAAAATATATTTTGGTAAAGAATTCCAGTCAAAACTTATTCTGCCAATTATTCCACGATAGATTCGGCTTCTATTTTTAACTGAAAACCGTTTTCGGTTTTATCAAGTAGTTCTTCAGTTAGCAATTCTCCGGCCAAACCAAACATTAAAGGCACTTGTGTAAGATCATACTCCAAAAGCTGAGTGCCAAATGCCCCTTCCATTGCAGTTTGATAAGGCTTTATAGAATTAGCCACGCTTAATCCTGCGCGGGTAAGAATACTTGTTTCGCCTACTTGTGCGCCAATGATAAGCCCGATGCCTTGCTCTACTGCAGCTTCAGCCAATGAAAGTGAGCGAAGCAGTCCGCCCATTTTTGAAACTCTAAGATTAATAATAAATCCGTGTTGATGATCTTTTAATTGTGTTAACTGTCCTGTATTATTAAAACTTTCATCCAGGATCAAGGGCACATTTATTTTTCGGGAAAGCTCGATTAAAAGAGCAATACTTTTTTCCATCAAAGGCTCTTCAAGTGCAAAAATAGTAACGGGGCTGTTTTTTAAATATGTCACCACGTCATCAACATTGTTCCATAAATTATTCGCGTCAAGTCTGATCCGTGATCTTCCATTAGTAAGTTCATTTAAAAAGACGAGCTTTTTATAATCCAAAACAGGATCCCCGCTAATTTTAATTTTAAAATCGCTGAATTTCATTTTCACATACTGCCCGGCCATTTTTGAAAAAGAATCAAAAGATCCATCGCCAATAACCGCCGTATAATTAAATATCCCTGTTAATTCAGGAATATTCAGTATTTTTTCGAGACTGCATTGTTGTTGCTTTGAGAAGAGGTCAAGCAGTGCCAGCTCCATGGCACACCATGCGGAAGGATTCTCGTTAATTATGACTTCGTGCGTTTTTAAAAAATCCTTTAAATCTTCAATGTCTTTCACTTGCTCAAGCAAATGAGACTTCATTTTCTTAAAAAAGCTAAGAACAGAAGCAATGGATTCATTAGTAACATATTCCCGTGGACACGATTCGCCAAAACCTTTATATACTCCATCACTGGCAATTACAATAACAGACTGTGTAGTGTTTCTTTCAGCTGAATGATGTTTAAAACTTAGTTTAAAAGGGATCTTTAGTTCTTTTATTTCTAACGTAGCAATTCCCTTCTTCATACTACAAATTCATCAAGGTTAAACTTATATTGTTTTTTATATTGGAGCAAAACAGTTTTATATTGTCCGTCCTTTTGACCCTGCCCAACCGCTGCGCTTTTAATTGTTTCAAAAGTGCCGCGCTTTAATAATTTTATCTCCATTTGTTTTAAGCGATTGCTTCCCCTTTTTTCTTTGTACTCATTATTATAATTACAAAGTATATCATCTAACTTTTTTGACAGACCACTAACATCTGTAATATGTTCAGTAGATTCCAAAAAGCATTCATAACAATACTCATCAACATTGGCCAATACTTGCACAAAGGATACATGAAGATTAAGTTCGTCAAGCGCAGATAATAGCTGACTTTCATATAATTTTTCACCTGTAATGTTGCATACTCCTTTACCTTTTTGAACAAACTTTATTAATGGTGCTTTATTTACAAAACCGGAAACAGTTACAATATCATTCATGTTGTATCGATACAAACCTGCCTGAGTAGTAATAAAAATATTGTATTCTTTATTCAGCTCTAACTCATTCATAAGTTTAAAATCGTGCATATCCTTTTCCCAATTACCACGTTCAACAAATTCATAAAAGTTTTCCTGAAAAGTAAGCATACCTGATTGTGTACTTACGTCAAATGTAAAAGTGCCGCGCACCTCACTTGATAAGTAACCAGGATCAACTACTTGAAGGGCATCGGGCATCAATTTTAAAACTGATCTCAACGCTACACCACAACTTCCGCCAGTCCATGCAGTTATTAAATTTAAAAAAGGCCAAAGTTCTTTGAATGTTAACTGCTCATTAGAGGAAAATATTTTTTCAAGTTCTTCAATTCTTTTTTTACCAGGTTTTAATTTTTTACGTACTGCAAGTAAAATACTATCCTTCTCAATTTTGACTGAACTTAAAGACCTGTTTTTTAGATCTCTTAATAAATCAGTTTTACGTTTATTTAGAAGTTCAATTAATTTCAAATAGGTTGTAGGATTTGCACAGCCAAAATAGGTTACGTTTTTATATTGCAGCAAAAGAAGTAAAATACAATAGTATTTGGAATCATAATCTTCTATTTCAAAAACTTCATAAGGTAAAGCATATTTGTTTCTTACAAAGGAAGGCATGGTTTTATAAAAATGCCCAGATGCCGCTCCGAAAGGAATTTGATGCTCTGTTTCACCTTCCACAGCAGGGCTTACCACACCAGCCAGTCTACCAAAATAACTTGCTGGTTGTAATTGATACTGAATATAAGTTTGAATCTGTTGGCTTTTCTGCAATGATTTAAGAATACTTGCTGTAATAGGAATAAACTTCGGTACTGATGTTGTGCCGCTTGTTTTGTTGAACATAATGATCTCATCATTCACAATAGCTTTTGTCTGTGAGTTCTCAGATTGTAATTTAATATATGGTCTTAATTTCTCATACTCAGTAACGGACATCATTTTTTTATAATCAGCATAAGAGTGCATATCCGAGAAATGATGGTCTTTTCCGAACAACGTATTTTTATTTTTTTCTAATATTTTTTTTAGAAGATCTTCCTGTATTTGCTTACAATTATTCGTGTCTTCAATAAGCGGATCGTATAGTTTCTTTTTTATAGATTTCATTTTAACCGAAAAAAGAAAATTCACAAACACTTGCCATATAGAAACGTCCGGTCTGTCAATTTTATCATATTTATTAAATAAGGGTGTTTTTAACTGGTGTGCAAATCCCATTGGATAATTTTTATTGATCAACCCAATCTCCTCAACTGTCCGGTCTTTGGGTAAATAAAAGGAGCCGAAAACAATATCCCATAAAATAATATTGTTACCATAATTATTATTCGATTCTTTTGGGTCACGTGAATGATGCCATCGATGAAGGTCTGAGCTGCTTACCACATAGTTTAACCACCCATATTTAAGAACAATATTGCAATGCTGGAATGAACCGTTGACTGCGTATAATACAAAATGCAGGGCAATAATCTCTTCCGAAACTCCCAATATCATAAATGGAAGTACATCCAGCATAAACTGCATTCCTTTTTCAAGAGGATGAAAGCGTGAAGTGTTGAACCAATATAATTTTTGCACAGAATGATGCACTGCATGAAGCCTCCATAAAAATTCGAATGTATGACTCAAGCGGTGCAACCAGTATCTCAATAGATCAGAAATAAGAATTACCATTATTACCTGAACCCCTATAGGCAACTGATGAGGCCATACGTTTTTTATTACCAGATGATGAGCGTTAATAAAGGCTATAACAAAATGGATTGTTAACCACACCAGGGCTTTTGGCAATAACATCTGAACTGCTATAAAGAATAGTGAATCATTC
Source organism: Bacteroidia bacterium (assembly GCA_031428235.1). Taxonomy (GTDB): domain Bacteria; phylum Bacteroidota; class Bacteroidia; order B-17B0; family Aurantibacillaceae; genus UBA4416. The sequence goes on from JANPOX010000450.1 coordinate 6,105, forward strand.
TTCCAGTCATTAGAGGTTGGTTTCCAGCTCTTGTTATAAGGAAGGTAATATTCCATTGAGAGGATGAACAAAGATGAAAAGGACAAGGATATATAAGTAGCTGCCAATAAATTATGCCGGAACATTAAAAACAGCAAAGTAGCCATACACATTACAAATGGATAGATTAACCAAGGAAGTGTTTTGTATTTCAACATAGTTTCATAGTAGTTGGACAAAGACGGTATATACAAATATAAAGATTAAAATGCTTTATTCTATCGGAAGTTTGTTGTGAGTTAGGCTTTACGATTCTATTTATTAATATATATCTAAAAGTCTTTTAATAGAAGCCGGTGTAATGGGCAAAAATTTAAGTTTAGGTGCAGTGTTTGGCTGCGAGAACTTTTTTGTTACATCTTCTTCAAGAAAATTCTATGAACTAAAAACATCAATTTCGAAGCCTGTTGGAAAATTAAGTGTTTATGCTTTATTTGGTGCAGGTGCTTATTTTGAAAATAGTTTTAACCCCTTTATTGAATATGGCGCTGGTTTTTCTTACATGCCTAATAAAATAGGCTATTTTGTTCAATACAGCAACTGGGCACGGATTAATTATGTGAGTTTAGGCTTTACACTTGGATTTTAAAAATGTGCAGTCAAGATTAAATATTTACTTTAAAATAGCTGTTTAAGGTTTTTGTAGCCACTTAATTATTCTATTAATATTCGTTGATAAAAAGCAATATCTGAATAGAATTCTTGTTTTCCAATTCTGACTTATATTATTATATTTGTTAAATATATTATATAATTATGGCTAGTTTTTTTAAAAAAGCGTTAAGTGTATTTGTTGAATTTGATGAAGATCAACAAGCAACAAATAATAACCAGACCTCTTCTTTTAGTCAGATTCCTAAAATCCCAAACGAAGTGGTAAATAACCCTTTGAATCACGCGGAGGCTGAAAAATTCGAAAAATACTTTGACAATTTGTTTGATAAAGCCAATTTTCCAGGACCGGATTATTATGAATTTTATAAAACGATGGAAACTCTGGAGGCTCATATTCCAGATGAAAAAGCACGAGTTTCTGCTACCTTTGCATCTCTTGCTATCCAAGGTTTAACTAAACAAAACCTGCTTGATACTGCGAAAAAATACCAGGAAATAATCGAGAAAGACCACCTTAATTTCGAAAATGCTTTAGATTTAAAAACTAAATCTGAATTAGGTAACCGAAATGCTAAACTTCAATCTCTTGAACAAAAAATAGCATCAAATTCAGAACAAATCCAGAAACTAACCAAAGAAATTTCAGAAGCACAGGTTTTAATGGGGCAAATCAAAAACGAGGTACTTGAGCAGGAGAATAAGTTAAATAAAAATAAGCATGGGTACCAGGTTGCATGTCATGCGGTTTTAAATAAAATAGCTACCGATATCCAAAAAATACAATCAACCCTATAATCATGGAAACAAACATTTTCCCCACTTCAAAACAAGAATTAAAATCCTATTGGAACAGACCTGGCGGCAAGTTTGGAGTATTTGTAGGGCTCGCAATTTTGGGAGCAATAGCTTACTTTGTAGTCCCGATTTTAACAACAATAGTCTGGAATACCATTAATTTTGGTATTGCATTAGTTTGCCTAGCTCTATTTGTTTACGCTATTACACATAGGAAACTAAGACTGAGTCTTTTTTATTTTTATGAGATATTAATGAAAAAATTAGTTGGTGTTGTTATTGAACTTGATCCATTTATTATTGCCGAAGACTATTTAGGTGATATGGAAGAACAAAGAGAAAAACTATACAAACAATCAATTGATGTTGATGCTCAGAAAGAGAAAATCAATATGAAAATTAAAGAAAAAAGAGATGAGATAAATAAACTTATGTCTAAAGCCCAAGTAGCTAAGGAAAAAAATATGCTTCCTGAATTAGGAAATGCTACAAGACAAATTGGACGCTTAGATGAATACATTGATCAGTTAACTCCCATTCACGAAAACCTATCGAGGATTGGGGATTACTTAACTAAAATTCATAAAAACAGTGCATACTTAATTGAAGATGCTAAGAATGAATTAGAGTTAAAAAAAGATCTATACAAATCAGTTACTTCTGGAAACAAAGCTTTGAGTTCTGCTTTAAAGATTTTCAAAGGTGATCCTGAAAAGAAATTGTTGGTAGAACAATCCATGGAATTTTTAAAAGAAGATATTGCCGGTAAACTGGCGAGTATGAAAAAAGCAATTAGTTACTCGGCAGATTTTATGCAATCCATTGATCTTGATAATGCCACTTATGAAAAAGAAGGTTTAAAATTGCTTGAAAGCGTTAATCCTGAAAGCGGATATAAATTATCACCATCTTCTATGCAAAATGAATCATCCATACCAAGCAACTATAACGACCTGCTTAAATAATTACAAATCAAAAAAATAAAAATAAATTTTATGAAAATTAAAACATCCGGAAAAGTATTAATCATTATTTTATTATTTGGAGGCATTTTTTGCGCTAAGCTTTTATGGTGGGATAAACGACCTAAAGAAGCCAAACAATCAACTGAGATTGGTCATTTAGCATTGCCGGATGCGCCTGAAGCATCTTTACAGGGTAATGCCACTGAATTGGCATTACCAACGGCTGAAGAATCAGTAAACGGTGGTACTAAAATCCGTTGGGAAGTCATGGCATGGAATTCACAATTCCCTTTAATGTATGCTAATGGCGGTGCTTTTACAACAAAAGGTTCACTAATAGACAAAGCTAAACTTCAGATCGAAATTCAAAGGCAGGATGACTGTAATAAATCCATTGCAGATATTGTAAAATTTGCACAGGATTATAAAAACAATCCAAATACTCCGGGAGTTTTTGCTTCCTATATGGGTGATGGTATGCCTGCTTTCTTCGCCGGATTAGCCAAAGAGCTTGAACCTTTAGGTCCTGAATTTCAACCTATCGCGTTTTATGCTATGGGTAAATCAAATGGTGAAGATAAATTAATGGGGCCAATTGAATGGAAAAAAGATCCCAAAGCTGCTTTAGGCAAAACGGTAGCTTGCTTTTTAAGAGACGGTGACATGAACATTTTATTAAAATGGGCCGGTGATAATGGATTGAAGGTAAATCCTGACGAAACAACCTATGATAAAGACGCTATCAACCTAGTAGCTGCTAATGACTTCTTAGAGGCTTGTAATAAATATATTACTGGATATAAAGAAACACGTAAAGTTATTAAGGATGGTAAAAAAACCAATGAGGAAATTGAAGTGGGAGTTGATGGTGTTGCAACCTGGACACCGGGTGATGTGAACATTGCTCAACAAAAAGGTGGCTTGGTAAGTATCGCTTCAACCAAAGAATATTCTTCTCAGATGCCAAACATTACTATCACTATTAAAAAATTCGCCTATGATCATAGAACAGATATTGAAAACCTAATTATGGCATTAGGTCAGGCAGGTGACCAGGTGAGATCGTTTAATTCCGCGAAACAATTTGCGGCCGATATCTCTGCTAAAGTATATAAAGAACAGGACGGAAAATACTGGCTAAAATACTATAATGGAAGCACAGAAAAAGACATCCAGGGCTTAACGATTCCGTTAGGTGGTTCTATGGCCTTTAATCTTCAGGATGCTGCTAATACATTTGGAATGGGTAAGGACGGTGTAGACAGATATAAAATTGTGTACACTACATTTGGGGATATTTTATCGAAAATGTATCCTGAATTAATGGCTACATATCCTGAGTATCAGAAAGTAGTTGATAAATCATTCTTACAATCGGTGATTGCAAATCATCCTGAATTAATGACGGGTGAAGCCATCAAAATGTCTTATTCAAATGAGATCACAAATGAGATTTCTTCAAAATCTTACCAGATCCAGTTTGAAACAGGAAGCGCGGTGATCAAATCAGAATCATTCGAAGCTCTTGATGAAATTTTAAAAAGTTCGGTTGTGGCCGAAGGTTTAAAAGTTGGGGTTTATGGTCATACTGACAACACAGGGAACGCTGATGCAAACCAAAAATTATCAGAAGCAAGAGCAAACTCTGTCAAAAATTATTTAGTTAATAAGGGATTATTATCTAAAAGAATTGAAGTGAAAGGATATGGACAGGATCAGCCTATTGCTGAAAATACGTCGGCTGCTGGTAAAGCAAAAAACAGAAGGGTTCAGATCGTTTTAGGAGAATAACATGAATTTTCTTAAAAAATTATTTACTCCGTTTTCTTATTTAAGCAATAGTACAAAAATTATTCTTATTATAATTCATTGTGCTATCGCTGTCATTCTCTGGCAGGTTTTTGCAGCCGGAGGCTTAATCCCAACGCCCGGGAGAATTCTTGAATCGTTGATGAAAATTACCTCTTCAGGCGATTTTTATGACAATTTATTTTCAAGCTTATCGCTTACGTTGAAGGGGATGGGTTTATCAATTTTAATAGCCCTGGTTATTTGCTATTTATCATTGATTCCATTTTTTAACCCGATTGCTAAATTCATTATTAAATGCAGATACCTTACTTTAACAGGCCTTATATTTTTATTTACCCTGCTGACATCAAACGGGCATAATTTAAAGCTTAGTTTATTAATTTTTGGTATAGTCCCGTTCTTTGTAACATCATTATTATCAATCATAGATTCTATTAACGAACAGGAGTATGAACTCTGTAAAACGCTTCGCATGAATAGCTGGCAGACTTTACTGGAAGTGATCATTATCGGACGTTTAGATCAGGTCATTGAAGTGATGCGCCAGAACTTTGCTATTGCCTGGATGATGATTACAATGGTAGAGGGCTTAAATATGTCGGAGGGTGGTTTAGGCACTATGTTAATTAAATCCAATAAATACATTGACCTAGGAACTATATTCGCTATCCTGATTATTATTTTCGGCATGGGTGTTTGTTTTGACTTTTTATTAGCTAAAATGCGCGTCTGGTTTTTTCCATACACTAAATTGCAAATGCGAAAATGACCTACAAACAAGAAGAAATAATATTACAAGTTGAAAATGTTAACTTATCATACGATAGGCCGATATTACGAAATATAAATTTTAATGTCAGGAATATAACACGTGCCGACATACACCAGGGTCAGGTAATTTCTTTAGTTGGCAGAAGTGGAATCGGGAAAACTCAGTTATTTAAAATACTGGCAGGCCTGTTGATTCCACAAACCGGTTCAGTTAAAATAGGCCAGGATCTTCACACAGTTAAAGCAGGCGAAGTTGGTGTTGTACCTCAAAATTACATTTTATTCAACCATCGGTCTATTTTAGAAAACCTAAAGCTTGGTTTGAGAGGAGCCACTGAAAATTTAACGGATAATCAGAAAGCAGATTTAATAAAAGAGTATGCCAATAAATTTGGGTTATCGGAACATTTAAAAAAATATCCTTTGCAACTTTCTGGTGGCCAACGCCAAAGAGTAAGCATCATTCAACAGATTTTAACCGGTAACAGGTTTATATTATTGGACGAACCTTTTTCCGTGTTAGATCCCGTAATAAAAGATAAGGTGCTAGAATTACTTATTTCTATTTCAACTTTAAATGAGTTAAATACATTGGTGATTGTCAGCCATGATATCGAAAACTCAATGGCAATTTCTGATACAGCTTTCATTTTAGCAAACCAGGAAGGGCATGAAGGAGCAACCATTACTGAAACTATAGATCTCATGCACTTAGGTTTTGCCTGGAATCCTGAAATAAAAAAGAATAAAGATTTTCAGGAACTGGTATCACAAATGAAATTCAGAATTTAAAGGCATGCTTAAAAACCTACTTTACTCTTTTTTATTAGTGGTATTATTAACAAGTTGTACCAGCACCTTTATGGGAAGTGTATTTATTTTTACTTTATCTGACATCGTCTACTATATATTTATCGGATTATTTATTGCCTTAGTTATTGGAATGTTAAGCAAAGAAAATTTCAGGAAAAATTTTTGGATTTGGTTTATTCTTAATATTATTCTAACCCCATTACCTGGTTTAATTTATCTATTAGTGAAAATTATTGGAAAAAAATAAATTCTATTATAATCGTAGAGAATTTTAAAAAAAACAACTCTATTAGCTTCCAGTTTTATAAAATGGACAAGGATATGAAAAACACTTTATTACTATTACTTCTTACTATTACTACTGGCGCTTTAAGCCAAAATTACAAACTATCTGGTATTTATACTGAGTATAAACGTACTCTATGGAACAATGATGATGGAAGTAAATACACCATTGATCAAAAGCCATTTGTACCAAATTTACAATTTGATTTCATAAACGATAACAAAGCAATTACTTACCGTGAAAGTAAAAAAGTGGAAGAAAGTTATACCATAAACGGAGATACTTTAATATTTAGCTTTCAAATTGGAAAAAGAGAAAACACCCGTACCCTTTATACCAAATACATTATACTTGAAAATAAAAACGAATTAGTATTACGTGAATACAAAAGTAGTTTGGATAAAGACTACTATTTAAAAAAATATAGCTTTAAAAAAAATCAAGAAATACAACAAGATTATTTGAACAAAAATAATTATGATGTATTTACCCTTGTTGATGAAATGCCTTCATATCCAGGAGATGTGGATGCATTAAAGAATTTTGTTGCTGAAGAAGTTAAGAGGTTAAACATAAAGGGAAATGAAAAAGTGTTTATTAAACTAAAAATTAACCCTGAAGGCAAAATAGAGGAAACAGAAATACTTAATAATCCAAAAGCAAAATATGTTGAGGAGGCGATGAAGATAGTACGTAAGCTCTCGAACTTTAATCCCGGAAAACAAAATGGGAAACCTGTTTGGGTATACTACAATTTCCCTATCAAGTTTATAAATTGATTCATTGATGAAAACAATTATTATTTACGTTTCATTGTCCAAGTACCTGTATTTTTATATAGCAACGGTATAATCCAAAAAAAATTAACTGTCATTCTAATTACCCAATTCCCAGTAAATAATTTTTCAGAATCATTATAAGACCCTGAATATTTTATTATTGGTCCTTTTTTCGATCTGTCAATCTTTGTATCACTTCCATTACGGTCGTAATAATGACTACTTGTGTACTGCTTTAAAAAATTAATTCGATTGTCTTGATATGTTCCAATGATGTTGGCTGAGTCAGGACTAGCCCCTACTCCGCCAGTATCATATGCCGTACCGGCAATTTCATCACCATACTGTATCAATTCTAAGTCAAAATAAAGCTCTTTACCATAATGTTGGCTATATTCCTTGCCATATATGATGGTACCTGTCCACTGTCCGCTTAAGTCTAATTTATTCATAGAAGGTGTAATTAGTTGATTTTTTGCATTCTAATAAAGTAAACTTCAACAAAGATTTGATTTAAATCTTATAATAGCTTAAAGTCTTCTCTTCGTAATTCTTTATATAATTTCTTAAGTGCGGCAGTGTCTTTTAAAGGGTAATCAATTCCCATATTACTATAATAAATCCCATCGTTTCTAATTACAATATCAATTTTATCTCTGGTCATAACCTTAATAACATTGCGATTCGCTTTTAGCGGATTTTCACTAAAACCATATTCCTTAAATAGATCTTCGCTTAGCAATTTCATTGATTAAATTTGAGCCTGAAAGATAAGAACAAATCTTTTTAAGATTTGCCATAATCTATAACAAAACATTAAAAAAAGAGATAAGACTAAAAATAAGAACCAAAAAATAAAAAACGAATTGATCTCAATTAAAAAATCTCAGGAATTCTCGGGATTTCTTGAAAATTCTCAAGACTTCCCAAGAAAATTTAAGTTTACCTGAGAAAATTTGAAAATCAGCACGAACTATCATTCCTATCATTTATCAGGAAGAAATGTATGAATAAACTAGGTAATAGGCAGTTTAATATGTTGTATATTTGTGCAACACATTAAAATGTATGCTTTTTTAATATGTTCTTGTATAACCAAACAACTACAAAACTCCTTCTTCATTCAATAATTTTGGTGTAAAAACAATTATGGGAATGGAAATACAACATGACCTTAATCGCGTCCTTTAATGCATTAGAACAACCGAAATATATACTCAGGATCCACTAAAAGAGTTCGATCAAATAAAGAGTCCGTCAGATAAATTGGATATATTTTGAATATTATGCTAAATTTATAAGAACTAAAACACAAGTGACTTAGTAAATGATACTAAAGAAAAATTGCAATTACAATTTTCAAACCAAATACTAATAGTGCAATCACCTTCGACTAATCTGGATATATACGCAACCAGTTGCGTATATATCTCAAAAAGACCAATAATACGCAACTAGTTGCGTATACAGAATTGTTAGTGGTAAGCTTTAGTGACACTCAAACATATGACAAAAACCAACATTCCATATTTCTCATTAAGACTGCTAACAGTCTTTTCATACTTTCTTCCTTTTGTTTTTTACTTATCAACCTGTACAAGTGGCCCAAAAGAAA
>JANPOX010000451.1:0-6916 GCA_031428235.1 Bacteroidia bacterium
ATGTAATGAACACTGCTTTGATTGAGATAAATATTGAACAACCAAAAGAAAAAATTAAATTTTATGAAGGATTAATATATTTACATCAGGATGCAGTGAATAATGGTGGGAATGAAAATCAGGATAAAACATATATGAATAAAGGGGCTCAATCTAACGTTATAAGTGCTCAAATAGGCTTAAAGAATAAAAAAATAAATGCCAGTTTAAATTATACCCACATTACCGGAGATGGAAGATATTTAATGCCTAAAGAATGGGGAAGAGAAGTGTTTTATACTTTTTTACCAAGAGAGAGAAATGAGGGTTTCGGAAATCTGCATGCGTTTATGACCAAAACAACATTTACTTTAAATAACAGGCTTCAAACAGCACTTGGTTACGGATACTATCTGTTGCCCGATGTAAAAAATTACAGACTAAATAAATACGGTATCCCTTCCTACCATCAAATAAATTGTTCTGGCGCGTATTCATTTGATAAGTTCTTTAAAGGCTTAGAATTAAGGTTTTTGGTAGCTTATAAAATAAAACAAGGCGAAACATATGATAACCTAAAATATGTCTACAACAAGGTAAATATGTTTAACTTTAATTTTATAATCGATTTTAAAATTTAACTTCTGTAAGTTATGAATGACATAAAAACAAAATTTTCCTCCATTTTTGAGAAAAACCTGATTAACGAAATAATGGAGGTAGGGGAAATTCGTACTTTTAAAGAGGGTGAAATTGTCATGGATTATGGAAAACCAATTCGTTTTATGCCCATAATAATAAGTGGCACTCTTCGTGTCATGCGAAAAGATGATGAAGACAGGGAGATTATTTTATACTATTTAAGTAATAACGAAAGTTGTGCAATGGCTTATGCTTGTTGCATGGAAGCAAAAAAGAGTGAGATTAAAGCAATTGCCGAAGACAACGTTGAGCTTATAGCTATTCCTCATAGTAAATTGGATGAATGGCTAGTCAAATACCCAAGTTGGAAAAGTTATATATTCAGCAGTTTTACTCAACGATTCAATGAGCTCTTAAAATCTTTAGAAAGTATCGCTTTCCAAAAGTTCGATGAGAGATTAATCAAATACCTGAAAGCGAAAGCAAAAGTAACCGGAAAAAATTCTATACAATTATCCCATAAACAAATTGCTGAGGAAATGGGAACCAGTAGAGTAGTTATTTCTCGTTTATTAAAACAGCTGGAGAACGATAAAAAACTTGTTTTATATCGTAATGAAATAAAACTTCTTAGCTCCTTCTAGGCGCAAGGAATTGAATAAAACACTGATAGAAGGTGGTTATGTTAAAAAATGCCTATGACAAAAAACAGAATTAAAATCTATAAGTACTTGTCCCGAATTATAAAAGGGAAGAAATTGTGCCTGTTGTGCGAAAATTGTAAAATAATATTAAAACCAGGGAAGGAGATTGCAGAGTCTTATGCTCTTATGGCTCAGTTCCTTGCCTCGAATTCAAGATTGCGGAAAAGGGAATTGCTATTGTTAAGTTTGCAAATGGAGTAAAATAAATTCAACCTTCTGGGTATTGATACTTTATGTCTGAGTGGTTTATGCAACACTCTTTTGGATAAAAGTACTTTTTTCTGAATATTCCCGGTAATAGGTATCAATCTATTTTTTTTATATTTAATGTTTTATCGCTCATGGTTTCCAGATATATACTTTTATTTATTATTGCTTTCTTCTCTCTTGGTTTATGTTCTCAGGAGAGTGGCTCAAAGCACAAAAAACGGTTATTTGGCTTTAGAAGTCTTAGTGATACCATTGACCAAGAAAAAAAAGGTTTTTTTGTATTGCCCCTGGTTTATTATACTCCCGATACAAGGTGGGCTGCAGGGGCTGCTGGCGTTTATTATTTTAAGTTGGGTGCTAAAGACATCTCTGAACATGAAACAAGGGTTTCCAACACGCAATTTTTAGTAGACTATACCCAAAATAAACAGCTTGACGTTTGGGGACAATGGAATATTTTTACGCGTAACGAGAACTATTTACTTAAAGGCGAAACACGATACAGGAATTTTCCAGACCGCTTTTATGGCATAGGAAATAACACGCTTAAAAGTGCTGAGGAAAAATATGAGTATAATCTTATCAGCTTTAAAACACTTTTTCTAAAAAAAGTATTCCCGGCCGTATTTGTAGGGATTGATTACCATTTCGAAAAAGAGTATGGGTTTACCTATATGCCTCTTGGTGCGCTTGAAAGTGGCACCGTACCCGGCTCAAGAGGAGGCGTGCAATCAGCCATTGGTGTTGTGGGTATTTACGATAGCCGTGATAACGTGATCAATTCTTACAAAGGCAGCCTGTTGGAAATCTCTTCGTATTTTTATGCAAAGGGGCTTGGAAGCACTTTTAATTTTACCTATTTAAACGGACTTTATCTAAAATTCTGGCAATTAAAACCAAAGCACATCCTTTGCTTACAGGCTAAAGCGCGTTACGGATTTGGTGAAGTTCCATTTTTAGATATGTCTGCCGTTGGAAATGATGATCTTTTAAGAGGCTACCCCAAGAACCGTTTTAAGGATGTTAATTTTTTGGGGGGCCAATTAGAATATCGTTTTCCATTAATCTGGCGCTTTGGAATGGTAACGTTTGCGGGCGTAGGAGATGTCTTTTCAAAACACACAGACCTATCTACAGAAAGTTTGAAATACTCGGTTGGTGCTGGTCTTCGCTTTGTTGTGAATCCTGCAGAACGTCTTAACATCCGTATTGATTATGGATATGGAAAAGAAGGCGGTTACTTTTACTTTGTTGTAGCAGAATCTTTTTAACGGGTTATTTTTGAAAATAATCTATTAATCAATTTCCGGTAGACATAGTATTATATAATAGGTTCTTTATTCGTTCTATCTTTGTTTAAATGCTGTGATGGACGATAATAAACTCCAAATTAAAAACACCCATGCCTCAATTTCGTGTGGGTTTAATTTCTCTGAAAATTCAAACAAAAGTTGGCGCTTGAATTAATAAATAATATAAATAAGCATTGGTACCATATAAGATTAAAAGTCCTATTGCCTCTTTAACCTTTTGAAATTTGAGATCTCCTCATCCATACGTTGGCTACTGATTTTATAAGAGTCATATCCATTATATCTTCAAGGATCTCGTTAATACTTTGCCTTGAGGAGCTACGGGCAAGTTCAAAAAGCCAATTTCAAACACATCAATATCTTCTGCCACAAATTCTTTCCCACAAATCCACAAAACCTTCTTTCAGATTTGTGTTTTTCTCATTAGCCTCTTCCATGCCCATCATTTCAGCGCCATTGTTTTGATAAAGTTTATAATGAAAAACAAATGTTTTTTGTAATTCTGTTTCCTGCATGTTTGTTCTGCCAAATTTTACAGCGTAAATTTTAAGCGTATCACCATTAGTTTGTGCAATAGTATACGGATCGCCAAACCATCTAAGTATAGCCACATCTTTTTTGCTTTTGCATTGCTGCATTAACTGCTGATTACGCGGGTAGCTATGCCATGTAATTGGATTTTGACTGTATAACAAACTAAATTCCCCTATAAAAACAGTGCTATCATTACTACCTACAGCATACCATAAAATATTATTAAGCATGGTTGGATTGGTGATGTGAATGCTTGCAGGAATATTGTTATTTTGAATCGATTTCTGAACAATTTGCTCTGCACGAAATTTATTAAAAAAGGTAAATCCTAAATAAACAAAGCAATACATTAAAGCCGCCTGTGCAAGCTTATTCCTTCGCGCTGCGTTTTTTCCGATAAAAACTGCAATCAAAACCAAAGTTAACATCGGTAGCGTAAATAGTAAATCAATGATAGCGAGGTTGTTCAATGAGTAATTTTCATTGGTAAAGGGCAATAATAATTGAGTGCCAAAGTTAGTACACCAATCCAAAAGCGAATGGCCCCATAAACAGGCGAGCATAAATACCAGCATCCGTTGAAATGACACTTTTTGCTTAAACAATTTAACCAACAACCAGGCGATCGGCAAGGCGTATAGTGCCTCAATAAATAAGGAATGTGTATGGGCCCTATGTTCACATATATAAGCGCGTGGATCGGTTAATCCGGTGTAAAACAAATCAAAATCAGGTAAGCTTTTCGCAATAGCCCCTAAAAGCATTCCCCATCTTCCTATTTTTTTACCCAATAATGTTTCGCCAATTGCAGCGCCAATAACAATGTGAGATAGAGAATCCATTTAAAGTTTTATAATGTAATTGTATTTAATCTTCAAATATCAGAAAAACCCGCTTAAAATAATACTAAGAAATATTTTTTATAATCTTCCTGTTTTCCAATTCGGAAATGATGCTTTCAGAAAATTTAGAAAGTAGCGCTGTATCATTTTCTGAAAACGTTCTCGGTTCCTTATCCACAATACATACTGCACCGATATTTCAACTTGGTATACTTGCACGTTGTTTACATCATTTGTATAATTCACAGGTTATTATGAATGGATTATTTACGAAGAGTGTGATTTTTTATTCAGAGAAAAGACACTTCCGGAATATTGATGTGTAAACTTTGTAATTGATTTCCGATTTTTCAAAACAGGAAAAAATAAATGTGTAAATCGGCCGAAAAAAGCAAATAGCATTTGAAGGTCATATGCGATATGGCCCTAACGAGTGCTGTATGAAGTTTAACGTTGGATGTAAGGAGAATTTTAAATTTTAATCCGGATTACTGAGGATTATTTTTAAGCTGCTCTTCCATTTTTTCGACATTTTTTATACTGTCTTCTGAATCACGATTCTGATTAATAATGTCATTCAGCTTAGCCTCATTGCTTACAGTGTCATGTTGAATAGAATCATGGGTTTCATTTTCACCTTCTTCACCAATAACATTGTTACAAGAGGTTAATATAATAACGGATAGTAGGAATAAATATTTCATTTTCATTTTATGTTAGACGGCAAATATATTTAACAAAGTCATCAGATCCCTTACATAAATCCTAAAACCATTTTTAATTTTATTTTTAATTTAGATATTTAGGGATCACGCAATGCAACAATCAAGGCACCTGGTTTTTATTTATCAAAAAATTGATTTTTAAGCGATAACAATTCTGATGTCAGGACAAGCAGAAGCCCCCTGGCCGATTTTATAATGACAATAATTTAAAACGAGAGTACCTTTGTAGTAAATAAAAAACAACTATAATGAAAAAATTAAGAATCAAGTTTTTAGCACTGACGTTGATCACCTCGGTTGCTTTTTTAAGCTGTAAAAAAGAAGATCATCTTTCTCCTAAAGTAAATAGCAGCACCACTACTGATAACACAGCAGAAAGCAGACCAATAATTAGTCAGTCTGAATGGAAAGTTGCTTTATTCCAGGTAAATGACCGCAATGAAACAAAACAATTTAGCGAGTTCCTGTTTGTGTTTGCAGGAAAGGGCAAACTTAATGCAACAACTGGTGGAAGAGTAGTAACTGGAACCTGGGCGATAGGTGGCAAAGATAATCCTAAAAATTTTATTATTATGTTTCCTTCGTTTCCATTAAGCAGATTGAGTAATAACCAGTGGATAATCCTTAATAGAACGGCTACTGAATTGAAATTAGAACATATCAGTAGAAGAGGTGCAAAAGAGTATCTTATTTTTCAGAAGATGGAAACACAAGTAGAATATAATCCACTTGATTAACTGTAGAGTTATTTTTTTTAATAATAACACGCATTCTATTAAAACTTCAAAATTATATTTTGAAGTTTTTTTATTATATGCTTTGTCTTAATTTATGAAATTGCTGGTAGTGTTGATATCGCAATGTGGATTTGAAAACATCACTACGGATATAATATGATAAATAAAAAATATTTTATGTTAGGTAAGGCGCAATGTTTTTATTTTTTTACCGACTTCAAAGTCGCTACAAGAATACCCTGATAGTTGTTTGACGATTTTATGCTCACACGCTTTTCTGACCATAGTATCTTTGTATTAAATTAAAACATATTATCATGAGAAAATTAAGAATCAAGTTTTTAGCACTGCTAATGATCACATCAGTTGCTTTTTTAAGCTGTAAAAAAGAAGATCGCTTTTCCCCAAAGGATACGACTGCGAGCCGTCCCATACCAATCAATCCTGCTATTAACAGTGCTGATTGGCGAATTACAATGTTCCAGATAAATGGAGTGAATGAAACAAAAAATTACAGAGGTTACTTATTTGAGTTTGCTAATAAAGGAGTACTTAAAGCTATAATAAAGGATAGGGAGATTATTGGTACATGGGGCGTTGGCCTTAAAGATAACCCGTCTAGTTTTAGGATTTCGTTTCCGTCAGAGCCATTAAATAAGTTAAATAACTCTGACTGGCACATCATGAGTCGGACATCTACTGACTTAATGTTGGAATACAATAATAGAAAAACTGGTGAAGTTGCACGCTTAACTTTTCAACGACCCATTCAATTGATAGACACTGGTTTTGATGATCAAAATCCAAATTAAACTTTATTGCCAGGAAAAAAAGCTCCGAAAATACTATTTCGGAGCTTTTTTTTGTTTGATATCATTTCACCGCATAACGGTTATCATATTGCTTACTGTATAAAAAAGTATTTATTTCACTAGTTATTGATTCTAAATTTAATTATTGTAAAGCATAGTATGCTGATCAATTATTTATTGTTTTTTTTCCAAAATGAAACCTGGAATTTTTAGCGAGCTGAAAGGCTTGACAAGAACACACCAATAGTCCCTTGACGATATTTTAAGAATGCCTTTCCTTAGTAGTGTATCTTTGTATTAAATTAAAAATATATTAATATGAAAAATTCAAAAAACAAGTTTTTAGCACTGGTATTGATCGCAACAGTAGCTTTTTTTAGCTGTAAAAAAGCAGATCCTCTTCCTACACGTAAGCACA
>JANPOX010000452.1:0-18421 GCA_031428235.1 Bacteroidia bacterium
AGGGCTTTTTTTAGCCCTGATTTGTTTTAACCATTTTATTATATGTAAGTTTAATAAAGCACTTAAATTTTGACTAATGAAAAAACCCCAACTAAATTTACTATTCTTCTTATTAATTTCTTTTTCAATATCTGCTCAGAATTGGGTTGATAAAAAGAACAATCCGAATGAGAATTTTTATTCTATTCAGCAGGAATTTAATTCCTATTGGAATGGTAAGGCCCATGAAAGGGGCAAGGGTTATAAAGCTTTCAGGAGATGGGAATGGTTTTCGGAGCCTCGTGTATATCCTTCTGGTGATATGGCACTAGCATCAAAAGCAAAAGCACAGGAAGAGTTTAATTTATTTTTATCTCAAAATCCTGTGTCCGCACAAAAAATTAGTGCACCTTCCGGTGTAGCTTCGGTCACTGGTAACTGGAGTCCGATTGGGCCTTTTGGTTCCCCTGCCGGTGGTGATGCTGGTAGAATTTCATTTATCAGATTTATGCCGGGAAATGTAAATACTGTTTTTGTTGGTACTGGTGCCGGTGGCATGTGGGTTTCAACTAATGCAGGAGCAAGCTGGACAACAAATACGAATAGTTTAGCTGTTTTAGGATGCTCGGATTTAGCGATAGATCCGACAAATACAAATATTATGTATTTAGCAACCGGTGATGTTGATAGCGGTGATACCTATTCAACTGGGATATTAAAATCAACAGACGGTGGCTTAACGTGGGTTTCCACTGGCTTAACATGGGCAGTTACACTTCAGCGTACCATTGGTCGTTTACTAATTAATCCTTCTAATCCTAATATTCTGTTAGCTGCAACTTCTGCAGGAATTTATAGAACTACTAATGGTGGTACAACCTGGGCTGTGGTAAAAACTGGAAATTATAAGGATATGGAATTTAAATCCGGTGATTTAACAAATGTATTCGCTGTATCAGGAAGTGCATTTACCAGATCCATTGATGGAGGTTTAACTTTTACTACCACCACAACGGGATTGCCTACAGGGGGTGTAAACAGAATGGCACTATCGGTAACACCGGCTGATGCAAATTATATTTATGTTTTGTGCAGCAGTTCTGCAGATAATGGTTTTTATGGTTTATACCGCTCTGTAAATGGCGGAGTTTCTTTTGTTCTAATGTCTTCCTCTCCTAATATATTTGGTTGGAGTACAGATGGTTCCGATGCCGGCGGACAAGGTTGGTACGATATAGCCTGTGGTGTATCTCCTACAAACAAAGATGAAATAATATGTGGCGGTGTAAATTCCTGGAAATCATTGGATGGCGGAACCAGCTGGGTTATAAATTCTCACTGGTATGGCGGCGGCGGAAATCCTTATGTTCATGCTGATTTACATGCGGTTGAATATTTAAATGGTTCAACTTGTTATATGGGTACGGATGGAGGTGTTGCAAGAACTACAGACAATGGCGCTACATGGACTACCATTAATGGCCTTATGAATATTGCACAGGTAACTCGTATCGGTCAATCTTCCACTACGGCCAATTATGTTATTTCCGGACACCAGGATAATGGTACAAATTTAATGAATGGAACTAACTGGACATCCATTTATGGTGGAGATGGCTCTGATTGTTTTGTTGATTGGAGTTCTAACAGTACGCTAATTGCCTCATATGTGCAGGGTGATTTCCAGAAATCTGTAAATGGTGGAGGATCTTTTACAGCGATCCAAAATGGACTAACAGGAACTGGTGCTTGGGTAGCGCCTATCATGCAGGATCCAAATAATTCTAATATATTTTATTGTGGATATCAGCAAGTTTTTAAATCGATTGATAAAGGTAATAACTGGACACAATTAGGAACTATTGCAGGTTCCTCAACTATTTATCATTTAGCTGCTGCACCTTCAAATACAAACGTATTATATGCTGCCAGATCAACTTCATTATTTAAAACAGTTGATGGTGGTTTAAACTGGACGGCCATTACCACTGGCTTACCAACAGGATCAGCTCAAATTTCGAGAGTGGCGGTTGATAATCTTGATGCAAATAATGTGTTTGTTACATTCTCAGGTTACTCTACTGGCAACAAAGTTTTTATGTCAATTAATGGCGGAACTTCCTGGACAAATATTTCTACCGGGTTACCAAACTTGCCGGTGAATTGTATTACTTATTCAAATAACTCCAATGATGTAATTTATGCAGGAACAGATGTGGGAATTTATGTGAGGGATAATACCATGACATCATGGACTCCTTTTATGTCGGGTCTGCCTAACGTTATAGTTAATGATTTGGAAATATTTTATCCAACAGGAAAAATAAGAGCAGCCACATACGGAAGAGGTGTTTGGGAATCTGATGTTTATTCCAATTTAGGATTAGATGCAAGTATAACAACGATTATTAATCCTGTAAACGGAAGCACAACCTGTAACACAAATGTTACTCCTTCTATTGTTCTAAAAAACATGGGAAATACAACTATAACTTCTGTTAATATTTTATACAAAATGGATTCTGCAGCAACACAAACGTTGAACTGGACCGGTTCTTTGTTATCAGCAGCCTCGGCCACTATCAACTTAAATTTGTTTAGCGGTTTAACAACAGCAGCCCATACCTTTTCTGTATGGTTAACTTCCCCAAATGGTAGCGTTGATCAAAATACGGCTAATGATTATTCCAGTTCAACATTTACGGTTATTTCGGTTCCTGTTGGTGTTTCACTGCCATTTACAGAAGGATTTGAAGGGACAACTTTTGTGCCGACTGGCTGGACAAAAATTGCCACTAATACCATCAACGCAAGTACTACTTGGACTAGGGTTTTGAATTCAACCGGTTTAACAGCAGGCAGCACTGCAGTTGCCCGAATGGATAATTTTTCTAGCACCGTAGATATGTCAGGACAGATCGACGCATTGCGGACTCCGGCTTTGAGTTTTGCAACTGCAAACAGCACGTTAAAATTAAAGTTTGACATTTCGCATAAAATGTACAGTACAACGGATATTGATTCTTTGAACATTTATATATCTATTGATTGTGGAACAAGCTGGACACGCTTATACACGAAAGGAGGCACTCAGTTAGCCACAGTTGCAGGCACTACAACAGCGGCTTACACGCCAACTGCCAACACTCAGTGGAGAAGAGATAGTTTAAGCTTATCGGCTTACGCGGGACAGCCCAGTGTATATTTAAAATTTGAATCACGCAGTGGCTGGGGAAATTATCTTTACCTAGATAATATTAATGTGACTTCTGTTTCTTCTGCAGTTCCGGTAGCCGCACTTTCAGTAACAGCAACAAAATGTGCAGGCGCTCCAATTACTTTTTCAGATGCATCTACAAATTCACCAACAAGCTGGACGTGGTCGTTTCCCGGAGGAAGTCCTGCTTCTTCCACTTCTCAAAATCCTGCCGTTACATATACAGCAGCGGGAACTTATACGGTAAGTCATGCAGCTGCTAATGCAGCAGGAACGAGCACTACAATTACTCAGACTATAACGGTTAGTCCTTCACCTACCATATCGGTTACAACTGCAACTGTTTGCAGAGGATCTTCAGCTACTATTTCTGCGAGCGGTGCAACTACTTACAATTGGAATACAGGTGCAACAACTGCTTCAATCACTGTTACGCCAACGGTTACTACAAACTATTTTGTAGCAGGAATAACTGCCGGTTGCTCGGATACAAAAACATTAAGTGTCACAGTTAAGGCTACGCCCACAATAGCTGCTACTTCTAAAACAGTTTGTACTGGCTCTGTGGCTACTTTAACCGCAAGCGGTGCTACTTCCTATACGTGGAACACAGGTGCAACTACTTCGTCTATTACTGTAACACCAACGGTTGCTACAAATTATACCGTTGCTGGTACAAACACTTTGGGCTGTACAAATACAAAAACTTTAAGTGTAACGGTTAACGCACTGCCGAATGTTGCTTCAACCTCTGCAACCATTTGTGCCGGATCAACCACTACACTTACAGCAAGTGGAGCAAATACTTATACCTGGAACACAGGAACTGTTTCGTTCAAGTTAATTGTAAGTCCAACTTCGTATACAACGTATACAGTAACAGGGACCTCTTCTTTAGGGTGTGTTAAAACATCAACCTCCTCCGTCTATACAAATACTTTACCAGCGGTTACATTGAGTGCCTTCGGACCATTATGTGTGAATAACGCTCCTGTAACATTAAATGGAAATCCTACCGGAGGCATATTCTCAGGAACTGGCGTCAGCGGTAATAATTTTGATCCGGCAGTTTCAAATACCGGAACATTTACTGTTACCTATAATTACTCCGATATGTTTGGTTGTTCGGCTATCGATACAAAAACGGTAAGTGTAAGTTTATGCACAGGTGTAGCGGAATTGCAAGGCTCTACTTTTTCTGTTTATCCAAACCCGGCTAAAGATGTAGTTCATGTTATCATGGACGCAGCATTAATTAGTAATACGACTATCGAATTGTATGATGCTATTGGTAAATTAATCCTTACTGAAAAAGTATTTAACGCACAAACTGTTATTTCTATAAAGACATTACCTAAAGGAATTTATACAATTCGGATCATATCTGCCGACGGGCATCAATCAAAACGTATCATTAAAGAATAGTAATAAAATTAATATTGGAAAAAAAGGTTCGCGGAATAGCGGATCTTTTTTTTGTTTAATAAGTTTTTAATTGGCTGGTAAATTTTTCTTTTGTCTTAAATACAATACATCACCGATCTTTAATTTATCTTCTACCTTAAGTCTGTTTTTTTTACATAACATGCTTAAACGGATGCCGTGCAATTGGGAAATAGATTTTAGGGTTTCGTTTTTTTGAACTACATGGTAGGGCTCTAAAGCTTTGCGACGCTTCTTTTCAATATAAATTTTTTGACCGTAACTTAATTTATCGGATTTAGACAAGTCATTAAATTCTAAAATCTCATCAAGTTCCAGGTTAAAATCATGGGCTATCTTATAAAATGAATCATTGTCTTTTGCGATCACAAAACGGATATGGTTAAAGCGATACACTTCTCTAATCCTCATATCAGACTTAAGTGATTCCTGGAATTGTAATGTTTGTTTTGGTGTATTTTCAATAACATTCAGTTCCTGGAGTTTATACCGCTCAATAAGCTCAATTAATCTTTGCGGATATTTAGGGTCTGTAGCATAACCGGAAGCTTTTAAGCCATAACACCAACCTTTATAGTCATGAATTGGTAGTTCAAAAAGCGAAGCGTATCGCGAACGCGAGGAAAGGAATAAACTATGATCACTGTATGAATCCAACACATTTTCGTATTTTCTAAAACATTCACCGGATGAATCATCATCCATGATAAAGGAATCTCCCCCCCATTCCCTATGACATTTTATTCCAAAATGATTATTCGCATTGCGGCACAACAAACTATTACCGCAACCACTTTCCAGCATACCTTGGGCGAGGGTAATACAGGCCGGCACTTTATGCAAATACATTTCTTTGATCGCATCATCTTTAAAGGAAGCAATGTACTCTGCGGGTGTCATTGTCTTTTGCGCCCACAAACAAGTTGTAAATAATGAAAACGAAATTATATATTTATAAGGAAACACTATTTTTTACGTTTTTGTTTTAATGATGTCTTTTCTTTTTCTGTCATTTTTTCTAGACAGGTAGAAAAGGCTGTTGGAGTAATAATTTTTATATTTTCCTCAATAAACGAGTAAGCTTGTTTTGGATATGCATTATAGGTTTCTCTTAATGTCCATCCAACAGCTTTTTGCACGTAATATTCTTTGTCAGTTAACAAGGGACTAATAAATTCTTGAGTTTGTTCAAAACTGATATGCTGCTTTTTAGTTCTCGCGTAATAATAAAGCGCCACCAAAGATTGCCGGCGTTCCCAAAGATTTTTAGAGCCATTCCATTTTTTTAAAATACCAAACATTTCGTTTTGTGTTTCGGTATGATCAAGTAAACGGGTTAGGTACTTTGACAAACCATCTGAATGCGCCCAATTGTCTACTTGTTTTACCCAATGAGGAAGTGTTTTTATTTGCGTAGACACAGGAATGTATTTGGAATGCCTCTCTAAAAAGATAAATGCCTGGTTTTTTGTCTCAAAAACAGCACTGTGTTTATAGATATTATCAAAAATCATGAAGGTTTGCTCAATATCTTTTGAATAAAAGCTAAAGCCTTTTTTATGGGTTTCAACCTGCAATTTTGTAACCAAACCAAGAACATTTAAATTGGTGCCTATGTATTTTTTTAATTTTTCAGCGGCCACCTTATCAATTTTTAATGATAAACGGTTTAGGGCATCATCTACTTCTTTGGTATATTTGTTTATATCCGAAATCATTCCACATCAAAAATAATAAAATGAAAGTTCAAAAATCAGTTTTGTTAAGCCTTCTTTTCACAAATTTGTGTTTAAATACTTTTAGTCAAATGACATATCCGGAAACAAAGCCTATTAAACAGGTAGATGATTATCATGGTGTTAAGATAGAAGATCCTTATCGCTGGTTGGAGGATGATAATTCCCCTGAAACAAAAGTGTGGGTTGAAAATCAAAATAAAACAACAAATAAGTATTTATCCCAGATTCCTTTTCGTGAAAAAATAAAAGAGCGCTTAACAACACTTTGGAATTATGATAAAATGACTTCGATCTTTAAAAAAGGTGATTTATTTTTTTCTACCCGGAACAACGGATTACAAAACCAATCTGTTTTATATTCTCAAACCTCTTTATTGGATAACGCTGTTGTTGTTTTAGACCCTAATTTATTATCTAAAGATGGAACCACTTCATTAAGTGGTATGGGAATTAGTAAAGACGGAAATTACCTGGCCTATGGAATTTCTAAAGCGGGAAGCGACTGGGTTGAAATTCATGTAAAAAATATTCGTACCAAAGAAGATTTAAATGATGTTATTAAGTGGGTTAAATTTTCTGATATTTCCTGGAAAGGCAATGGCTTTTATTATAGTCGTTATGATGCTCCTGTTGGTGATAAAGCCTTTACCCAAAAAAATGAATTTCATAAAGTGTATTATCACACCATCGGGAAACCGCAAAATGATGATGAATTGGTTTATGAAGACAAATCTCATGCAGATAGAAATTTTTCCGCGCAGGTAACTCATGATGAAAATTACCTCTTGTTATACGGGAGTGAAAGTACAAGCGGACAAAATTTTATGATCAAAGATCTTTCCAATCCTCAAAACAGATTTGTTCCAATTGTTACCAATTTTGATAACGAATATAGTGTTATGGAAAATATCGGCAACCAGTTTTATATATACACAAACTACAAAGCCCCACGTTATAAATTGGTTAAAGTAAGTTTAAACAATCCGGCGCAGGATAACTGGGAAGATGTTTTACCTCAGCAGGCGGATTTATTGGAAGGTGTTTCTTTTTGCGGAAATAGATTGATATCTAATTATTTAAAAAATGTTTCTTCTAAATTATACCTTCACAACATCAGTGGGAAAACAGAAAAAGAAATAACCTTACCGGGAATTTGTAAAGTAAATGCTGTAAATTCTTCGCGAGAAGATAATTTTGCCCTTTACTCAACGGTATCTTATACAAGCCCTGAAGAAATTTATTTTTATGATTCAAAAGTAGGAACCAGCCGTAGGATATTTAAACCTAATACACCATTTCAATCCGAGGATTATGAAACCAACCAGGTTTTTTATAACAGTAAGGACGGTACAAAAATATCGATGTTTGTTACTCATAAAAAGGGTATTGAATTGAATGGAAATAATCCATGTTTTGTTTTTGGATATGGTGGTTTTAATGTTTCATACACGCCGGAGTTTAGAATTGACCGAACTGTATTTTTAGAAGCCGGTGGAATTTATTGTGTTCCGAACTTAAGAGGAGGTGGAGAGTATGGAGAAGAATGGCACCTGAACGGTACAAAATGTAAGAAACAAAATGTGTTTGATGATTTTATTGCAGCCTGTGACTATCTTGTAAATAATAAATATACGTCACACGATAAACTCGCTATTCATGGACGTAGCAATGGCGGCTTATTAATCGGTGCTGTGATGACTCAAAGACCAGATATTGCTAAAGTAGCAATTCCAACGGTGGGTGTTCTGGACATGCTGAGGTTTCATTTATTTACAATAGGCAGGGCCTGGACCGTTGATTATGGCTGCTGTGAAAACAAAGAGGAATTTGAATGTCTGCTTAAATATTCCCCTTTACACAATGTTAAAAAAACCAGTTATCCTGCAACGCTTATATTAACAGGCGATCACGATGACAGGGTTGTTCCTGCTCACTCTTTTAAATTCGCAGCTACCTTACAAAAAAATAGTATTGGACAGAATCCATCATTAATCAGAATTGATGTTAACGCCGGGCATGGATCAGGAAAACCAACAGATAAACAAATTGCAGAGTTTGCTGATATGTGGAGCTTTGTATTTTATAACCTGGGAGTTGATTACTAAAACCCATAACCTTTAAAATTACGCTCAAATTCAGATGCCGGAATTGGTTTATTCACTTCTAAATTAGAAAAATCGTAGCTTTCAAAAAGGCCAACCTCATCATAAATACTAACACTTATTGGAAGCATTGTTTTCTCATCAACATAAAACACGGCTTTTTTGCAGTAAAATGTCGGAATTTTTATAACGGAGCCTTCTTTTAAATAGCCATAATCATCATACAATTTATTTTTACATCGAACCATATAATCGTTTACAGTGAGTTTGCCAGCAATACTGCTTACTGTTTCTTTGTGCAGAACAGTATAATCGTGATATCCGAACTCCAGGTTTTCATAAACCAGTAAATGGCAATTCATTTTATTTTTTTCAACTCTACCCACATAGGTCAGGTGCCTTGAAATCTGTTCTTTTTCCTTACTAAGGGCAACGGCAATTGTTCTGGCTGTAAAATCAAAACCAATATCAAGAATAGTAAAATGTTGATTTTTACGCATCAGATTACCTCTGGGATCAAGACTCATTGCGAAATAGGGGAATACATGAGGTTTTACTAAAGCCTTATTATTATTATCGCTTTCGTTATAGAGTACCTCCAATTTGTTTTGCGTATTAACCAAATAGGATTTTCTTGGACGAACCTGCAGCTTAACATTGGTTTGGGCAGTTGCATATCCACTTTCAACACGTTCAACGGATTTCATATTATAACGTAAGAAGGAAACTTTTTTAGCTGAGTCCAACATATCAGTGATTAATTTAAAATCCTTAAAATGTTCGTGCGAAACTTCTTTTGGATTTTCTCCCAAATGGTGCTTCGCATTTTTTTTGGAATGCTGTGAAAAAATAGTAGAATATCCCAGTATGATAATTATGCTTAGTACGATTTTATTCATGTGGATACGAAGATAAGCTTAGACGGAGATAATACAAGTAGGTGTTTATGTTTTTTTGTAATTTAGAGGAAATTTAACGCATTATATGAATCCGATTTTAGGTATAATTCCCGCACGATACGCATCCAGCCGTTTTCCTGGTAAACCATTAATTGACATCCTTGGAAAAAGTATGATTCAGAGGGTGTATGAACAGGCTGTTAAAGCTGCCTTGTTAACAGATGTGATTGTTGCGACTGATGACGAACGCATTTATAATCATGTAGAATCTTTTGGAGGAAAAGCTGTTTATACCAAAGCTGATCATCCCAGCGGTACTGACAGGTGTTTTGAAGCATTTCAGAAAATGGAGGAGGATTATGAATATGTGGTGAATATTCAAGGTGACGAACCATTTATAGATCCGGGACAGATCGATCTGTTATGCGAAATTTGCACAGGCACTACTGAGCTGGCAACGTTAATGATACACGTTGATTCACATGAGGTGCTTTTTGATATGGGTGAAGTCAAGATCACCTTAAATAAAGATATGGAAGCTTTGTATTTCAGCCGGATGGTTATTCCATTTATAAAAGGCAAGCCACAGGAAGAATGGCATCAACATCATAATTATTATAGGCATGTTGGTATGTATGCATACAGAACAGATATATTGGAGAGCATTACAAAATTGGAACCATCCTCACTTGAAATGGCTGAATCACTTGAACAATTGAGGTGGCTTGAAAATGGTTACAAAGTAAAATGCGCAATCACTGACTTCGATAGTCATTGCATAGATACGCCGGAAGATATAGAAAAAGTAATTCGCTTAATGAATATTAAATAATGGAAGAAAAAAAACTGATTTTCATTTGTGGATTTATGGGTTGTGGAAAAACAACACAAGGAAAAAAACTGGCAAAAGAAATAGGATATTATTTTATTGACCTTGATGATTATATTTCAAATCAATACGATAAAACGATCACTGAACTTTTTAAAGAAGTTGGTGAAGAGGAGTTCAGGAAAATAGAAACCAAAGCACTTCAGGAATGTATCCAGGATAATTTAAAAGCACTGATTGCTGTTGGGGGAGGCACTCCTTGTTTTGGCAACAATATGGATTTAATGACAAACAATGGAACGGTTGTTTACTTAAAAATGGATGCAGAAGCGCTGTACAATAGATTGTTTAACGCTAAGCAGGACCGCCCACTTATAAAAGACAAAGCCAATGAGGAAATGTTTTTATACATTAAAAATCTTTTGAAAACAAGAGAATCGTTTTACGAAAAAGCACAGATCATTTCGGATGGTAGTATTTTTGGTATTGAAGAGTTAAAGAATCAAATATTAAATTACAGATCATAATACATGCACCGTATAAAGTTCATGATCGTTTTTGTGATAGGATTTTATTCTAGCGGATCAGCTCAATTACAAATCGAAAAGAATTTTGGATTTAATGTGGGGTTTGTAAGTGCTATCGGAACGCATGTTCAGCGTTTCGGTTTTGTATTTCAGGGCTATCTGGTTTCTGGTTTTGCACAATTAAATGCATCATTAAGGGTTTATGAGAATTTTAGGAACCTGGGCCCGAGAGGGGAACACACGGAGTTTAACGCATCAGCTGGTTTTTGCTTAGGCTTTGGTGAAATGATCAAAGATAAAAATCTGTTCATGAGTTCGATTGGGAATCAAACAGTATATAAAAACTCTTTCGCTTACAGTTATAACTTCTATTATAATAAAATAAAAACCTCGCAGCTAACTGGTACAATCGCCTTTCAGTTTGATAGAATCTCTATCATTATGGAAAATGATCTGCTTGCAAAACCGGCATTGGATCGCTTTAGGACAGGTGCCTTTTTAATTCAATACCAAACAAAATATTTTCAATATGCTGTAAACTGTACCATGTGGACAGGGCAGTTGGGAAACACTATTAAAAATGATTCACTGTTTCCGGGTAAAGGCTATATCAATACGGATGGCGGAACGCATAGTAATCTATCTCATGGCCTTTTAAGTTCACAGGTAAAGTATGCTAATCATTTCGGCCAGTATTTACAGGCCAATGCAGGTATTGATGCAGAACAAGTAAGAAATACTGTGCAAAATAGGTTTTTGCATAGCGTTATTCCAAATAATTATTACATGCCTATGATTGATACAGCAGGAAAACAATATTTGTATCGTAAAGAACAAAAAATAAAAAAACCAAAACTATATTTAAACGGTTATACTTGTCCGAATATTTTTTATTAAGCTTTAGCGTAGGAATAAATCTCTTCCAGAATTTTTCGGTCATTACTTAATCTCGGTACTTTATATTGCCCGCCTAATTTGTTATTTGCTTTGAGCCAACTATAGAAAGTTCCCTTCGGCATGATTCTGATTACAGGCAAATTTAAGATGTAGTTATTAAATCGTTTCGCTTCATAGTCAGAGTTAATTTGTTTTAGGGTATCATCTAAAACACTTTTAAAAAAATCAAAATTATTAGGCTCCTGTTCAAATTCAATAAGCCATTCATGTGCACCTTTATTTTCATGCATAAATACTGGCGCTACTGTATAATCAATAATATGTGCCCGTGTTTTTTCGCAGGCAGTTTTTAAAGCTAATTCAGCGTTATGAATCATTAACTCTTCGCCGAAGGCATTAATAAATTGTTTTGTACGACCTGTAATGATAAAACGGTAAGGAATTAAACTTGTAAAGCGGATTGTATCACCAATCTTATATCTCCATAATCCGGCATTGGTGGTGATTAGCATAGCATAGTCTTTATCTTTTTGAACTTCAGATAAATTATAGGTGCGCGGATCATCTTTACCGTATTCTGAAACAGGAATAAATTCGTAAAATATTCCATAGTCCAGCATTAATAACATTTCATTAGTGTTTTTTAAATCCTGAATTCCAAAAAATCCTTCAGAAGCGTTGTAGAGCTGCATAAACGCTACATTGCTGTCATTAAATAATTTATCAAACAATTCTCTATAAGGAGTAAAGCTTACCCCTCCATGGAAATACACTTCTAAATTTGGCCACACCTCTTTTAAAGTATCCGCTTTTTTTATTTCTAAAATACGTTTAATCAAAACCAGCATCCAACTGGGAACTCCGGCAAGGCTAGTTACATTTTCATTAGCCATAGAGTTGGCCATTTGTTCAAGCTTATCTTCCCAGTTATCCATTAAAGCAATGTTAACATTGGGTTCCCTGAAATACTCTGCCCACTTAGGTAAATTCTGAATAATAATGGCGCTCACATCACCGTGATACGATTTATAATCACCAAATTCATCCGTTTTAAAACTTCCTCCTAAGGCTAAATTTTTTCCTGTAAATAATTTTGTATCATTATTATTGATACAATGAAAAGTAATCATATCTCTGCCGCCGTTGAAGTGGCATCCATCTAAAAATTCATTACTAACAGGAATATATTTGCTTTTATCGGTGGTGCCGCTGCTTTTGGCAAACCATTTAATATCAGTATGCCACAACAAATTTTGTTCACCTCTACGGTTTCTTTCTATCAAAGGCTTTAAGCTTTCATAATCCTGTACAGGAATTTGTTGTTTAAACTGATGATAATTTTTTATGGATTGAAAATCATGTTGTTTTCCAAACTCAGTATCTTTTGCAGAAGAAATTAAATTTTGCATCCACTCGTCCTGAACGTCATGAGGATATTTCATGAAAAGTTCAATTTGGTGCATGCGCTTTTTCATGAGCCACGAGGCGATAGAATTAAGAAAGGCCATAGAGTAAAAGTAACAATGTTATTGATTATAGAAAACTAAGATACCGCCGCGAAGATTCTTATTTGTTATAGATTTTAAAGATTTTATCAGTACATGAGTTTTTTATTTTTTAGAAGCAAGGTAACTTGTAAAGGTAGGTAAGTCCATTGTGTTCAGACAATGATCTTTGGTTAACATTCCTTTGCGGGCAACATTTACTCCATAACGCATATCATGATAGCCTTTTAACTGATGCGCATCAGGGTTAATAGAAATCATAACTCCTTTTTCAATGCAATAGGGTATTAATCTCCAGTCAATATCCAAACGGTAAGGGTGTGCATTTAATTCTATAACAACTTTATTTGCCGCGCAGGCATCAATTATTTTTTTATGATCAATCGGATAACCAGGACGGCCCAATAATAAACGCCCCGTTGGATGACCTAAAATAGTGGTGTAAGGATTTTCAATCGCTTTAATTAAACGGTTGGTTGCTTTTTCTTCGTCCATTTTTAAATTAGCATGTACTGAAGCAACAATAAAATCAAAGGTTTTTAAAATATCTTCTGTGTAATCCAGGTTACCGTTACCAAGTATATCACTTTCAATTCCCTTGAAAATTTTAAAAGGATATAATTTTTTGTTTAGTCTTTCAATTTCTTGGTGTTGTACTAAAACAGTTTCCGGTTTCAATCCTCCGGCATACACTGCGGTTTGTGAATGATCGCAGATCCCTAAATACTCATAACCCAGTTGCTTGCAGTAAACAGCCATTTCTTCTAAAGTATTCATGCCATCACTGTAGGTGGAATGATTATGCAGGATACCTTTCAGATCGGTTAATTCAATAAGTTTTGGGAGTTGATTGTTTTTTGCTTTTTCAAGTTCAAATAATCCTTCCCTTAGTTCAGGCTCACAATATTGTAATTTAAGGTTGGAATAAATTTCCTCTTCGCTTTGATATAATTTAGTCTCGAGTAAAGTAAAGTTGATGCCGCTAAGATGTTCAGTGGTTGAGGATGTTTCTACTAATTTCCGGTAAAATAAATTTGGATTTACCTGGATGAAATTTATTGGAATTGTTTCTGAAAAGAATTCATCGAGGTCAATCTGTTCATCTCCTACTAAAATATCAATCTCTTCTATGACTCCACAATGGCGGTGCATAGCTCCTGTAAAGCGCACCAAGTCAGTTTGTTCTTTGATCGCATCAATAATTGGTTGCCCTATTTTTTCGGCGTATGCATAATGAAACCAACCCGTGTTTTTTATTTTAAACTCGATATTCTGAATTATTGAATTCTGTGTTTTCTCGCCAAAACCTTTTAATTCAACCAACCTGTTTTCGTGACAGGCATACAACAAGTCAGTTACACTTTCCAGTTCGAGTTCAATCCATAATTGCCTTACTTTTTTAGGGCCTAAGCCTTTTATTCCCAACATTTCAATTACACCTGCAGGAGTATTGGCCATGAGGTCACGCAATTCTTTTGTAGTACCCGTAGTGATGAATTCCATGATTTTTTCAGCAAGACTTTTGCCGATACCTTCAATCTTGGTTAATTCCTCAACGGTTTGGTTTTCGAGATCGATGCGTGTTTTGCCTAATTTATAAGCAGCACTATTAAGAGCTTTGACCTTGAATGGATTTTCAGTATGAAGCTCCATTAATTTAGCGGTGATTTCTAAACCGTTAGCAATGTCTTCTGTTGTGATCATAAATAGAGTTCGGCAAATTTTAAATCAGTTGGATTGGTGATCTTAATGTTTTCAGGATTTCCTTCTACCATAAAAATCGGTTCGTCAATGCCTTCCAAAACAGTTGCATCATCAGTATAAAATGGAGAATAATCCTGTTCAAAAGCTTCTTTAATTTTTGACACCACAAAACATTGTGGCGTTTGCACCACTTTAAAATCATCTCTGCTCACGGCTTTATTAATTCCGTTAGTTACCATTCTTAAACTTTCAAATACCGGGGAAACGGGGATAGCGTTACCTTTGTGTGCGGCCGTTTCAAAACAACGTTTAATGGTATCTACACTCACAAATGGCCTGGCTGCGTCATGTATGCCAACAATATCATTCACATTGGTGATGCAGTTTAAGCCGTTTTTGACAGAATAAAAGCGTGTCTCTCCTCCTGTCACCATTTGAATATTTCTTTGAGGAAAATATTCTGCAAGCATAAAATTGGCATCGCTCATATAATCTTTATGAACACAAACAATGATATTGATAAACTCATCAAATTCAATGAATTTTTCAATTGTATGAATGATGATGGGTTTTCCTTTTACTTCTATAAATTGTTTGGGTACTGTCGATTGCATTCTGGAACCGGTGCCGCCTGCAACTATAATGACGTTATAATGTGAATTCATATTGTTTATATCCTCTTTTTATTTAGGACCCCAACGGGATCAAATATATAGCAAAATTTAAATTTTGTTTGTACGACCCCGCCAGCTGGCGGGTAGAATAATTTATGTAGTGGTTTTTGCAATGGCTATTAATTTTTGCCCTTTATTTTTTATTATTCCCGAAATATATTTATATAATTCTTCTTCCCAGGATGAATGTATTAAACTTTCCATGCCTTTTACTGCAAAAACAATTTGAATATATATTTGAGAAAAAGTACTTGACATTATTTCCTATTAATTTTTAATCCGTTCTATACATTGATCGATGGCTTTGTAAGCTTTGCTGAAAAACTGGAAACGTTGCTTTTCTGCAATGCTACTGATCAGGGTGGATTTTTTAATAAGGTTCTTCATCCAATGCTCGATTTCTTCACAAAATTGTTGGTTACTGGTTGTTAAAGAATTCATGGTGTTAAAAGAGATGTAGGAGAACACCGCATTATTAACATTAATGTGGATGCAATTCGTTCCAATTACCAAATCACTATTGAATAAACTATAAGAAACACTTTTGGATTTCGTTTCATTTTTATTTTCATTTTCTGCGTAGCGGTGAATTGCTTGCATCATATTCTTTAATTCATTTAAAACTTTTATGCTATCCTCTTTTTGTTTAAATGCTCCTGATTCAAAATAGTATTCAATTTGTTTAATAGTAGTTTGAATAGTTTCATCGGTCCATATTTCAGTACTCGGGACTTTTAAATAAGCCTGGTAAATATCATGTGCAAGAACAAGTTGTTTTTCAGGAATTAAATCCCATTCGAACTTTTTTGTTTGATAATCAGGAATATTTAAAACTGAACGTTGCCAGTAAAATAATTTAAATGCCGCCAGCTCCTTAGAATAAAAGGAATGGAAAATAGGAATCTCTTCTGCGGCGTATATGATCCTTGAATTTTCTGCCTTTTGAAGCCTTAATAATTGATTTAAAATTCCCTGAAGATAATTTTCAAAATTCTCGGTTGAATCTGTTAACTTGATATAATTACAGGTTACTGAATCACCCATATTGGCAAATACAGAATCTACCGAAATCTTATAATGCCTGCAAATTTTATAAGTCTCGTCAATACTAAGTACTGTTTCATTCCTTAACCTCCGATAAGCACTATCATTACTGATCTTCAGAAGGTCGGCAATATCATCCACCAGTGAAACATTGGAAGGAACTATTTGTTTTAAGTGTTTGATAAACACGTCCTGCATTTCGAATTCAAGTTTTTTCGCCATTTAAATGTGGGTTTATTTACTATTAAATATAGAATTTTTTTGCATTTTTTGCAAAAATCGACTCCTATTATATTATTTATCGCAAAACATTGCAGTTAAACCTAAGTAATATGATCTATTTTGAAGGAAATGCAAAAAATTAAACTTAGTAGCCCTAAAGCTTTTTCGTTTAACCTAACCTATGCTCTAATTTTGAGCTATAAAACAATCAATAAATGAAAACATTAAATACCATACAAAAATTTACTTTTTTAGCTATAACGAATTTCATTATTCTAAATACAAATAAAAGAAAGTTTACAACATCTAAATCTGAAGAAATAATTAGTTATTCAAATTTAATTTTTAGAACAATACTATTCTGCGTCTTATTCATGAGTTCTTATTTAATTAAAGCGCAGGATACTCTTTACTTTAGGAATGAAACAATTGTTAGCGCAATTATCAGCGAGATTAGTATTTCCGAAATTACATACACGCGTTTTGATAATCCAAAAGGACCTACATACACCACTTCTAAAAACGAAATAAAAAAAATAAAGTATGCAAATGGGGTTGTAGAAACAATAGCCTATGAGGGGTCAAATGCGAAGGATTCAGTAGATATAAGAGTCAAAAACACTACTGTTAGGAGAAGTCAATTAGTATTAATCGGAACTGAGGTTTATTATGATAATAAAGTTTTAGGCAAATTAAAAGAACATCATTTATTAAAAGATAAAGCCTTATCTGAAAACCAAATTAACCTTGTTAAGCAAGTAAAAAGCTTAAAACAAAGCGAACAAGGTTATAAGGCTTTAGGTGCAGGTTTATTTGTAACTGGCTTTGTTATACCCGCTGCCGTTACTTATGGAGCTATATCAGAATCTTTTTCAAATTCAGAATATGATAATGCAGTTCAAACTATTTTTGTAGGGGCAATTACCGGAGCGTTATTTAGGATTGCCGGACATGTTGTGGCAAAAATTGGAAAAAATAAAACCAAGGCGCGCAGGCTTGATTTTATAAGCAAACACAGCCAAAATGAAATTATCTATTAAAGTAAATTTATTAGCAAAAAATCAAACATCATGCAAACACCCAAAATTTAAAAGGGATTCAACTTTCGATTCTGGCCACTTTAATTCCAACAATTATCATTATTATGCCGGATTTTAAAGTTTAAATATTCCGGGAGTTAGTTGGAAATGGATTTACCAAACATTTAGGGAATTGAGAAATAGCACTTGTGACTTCTATTATTTTGTGCATATAAAGACGATTTTAATCAAAAATTTCAAATATACTTCCTTAACTAACAAATTAGTGTTTACAATTACTTGATTATCATGAAAAGTTAACGTTTTTTTTGATTTAGTTTTGTTTTTGTCGAGAAAACAACTAATTTAATCGATTATTAAACGATAAATCTATGAACAGAATTTCTACAAGACTATCTTTATTAGCGGTTTGTTTGGTTGTTTTAAACTCATCCTTTGCTCAATTATCAGTAACAGCGCAGGCCGGGGGCCTAAAGTTTTTAGGCGACGTTGGTAAAAAAGGAAACGCTAATTTTTTCAGCGATATGCGCCTTGGTTACGGGCTAGGCATTGAATACCGAATTGGAAAAATTTTAGGTATTGGAATCGATGGTATGTACG
>JANPOX010000453.1:0-6898 GCA_031428235.1 Bacteroidia bacterium
AATTTTTTAAATGAAGTTCAGTATCCTGAAGCCCGTTTCTTTTACGGTTTCCAGGTAATGATGGAAAACATCCATTCTGAAACGTATTCTTTATTAATTGATACTTATATTAAAGATCCTGTAGAAAAGGATAAATTATTACATGCAGTTGAAACAGTACCTTGTGTTGGTAAAAAAGCAGATTGGGCTTTAACCTGGATCAATAACGGAACGTTTGCAGAGCGTTTAATTGCCTTTGCAGCAGTAGAAGGAATTTTCTTTTCCGGTTCTTTTTGTTCTATTTTCTGGTTAAAAAAACGTGGCTTAATGCCGGGCTTAAGTTTCAGTAACGAGTTAATTTCCCGTGATGAAGGCTTACATTGTGATTTCGCATGTATGTTGTATGCAGATCATATTCAAAATAAATTACCAAAAGAAAAAGTAACACAGATCATTACGGATGCTGTAGTTATTGAAAAAGAATTTGTGTCAGATGCTATTCCTGTGCGTTTAATAGGAATGAACGCTGATTTAATGTGTCAATATATTGAGTTTTGCGCCGATAGATTATTATTAGCATTAGGCTGTGATAAATTCTATAATGCAACAAATCCTTTCGATTTTATGGAAATGATTTCATTGCAGGGTAAAACTAATTTCTTCGAAAAACGTGTTGCTGAATACCAAAAATCAGGTGTGATGAACAATAAAGAGGAAAATAATGTATTTAATCTGGATGAAGACTTTTAGATAGAAAGTTCGTCGGTTAAAATTCCCAATTCGTATCTCACTGAAAATCATTGAACAAGGCTTGAATCTTGTACGGGAATACTAACCTCCAGAAACTCGTTCTTTAATGTTAAATTTTTATTAAGCCTTTGGAAGGCGCATTAAATAAGGAAAAAATTAATTAACCGTCACATTGTTAATATCAAGTTGTGACTAACAAAAAAAGAAAAAATTATAGTTATAACTTGTTATAACGGAAACCAATACTCAAAAACTAAGTAAAACCAATTAAAACCAAAGGCAAATGTTTGTAATAAAAAGAGATGGCACTCAAGAGACTGTGAAATTCGACAAGATCACGGCACGCGTTCAAAAATTAAGCTATGGCTTGGATCCAGCGTTCGTTGATCCGATTCAGGTTGCTAAAAAAGTAATTGATGGTGTTT
Organism: Bacteroidia bacterium; assembly: GCA_031428235.1. Lineage (GTDB taxonomy): Bacteria > Bacteroidota > Bacteroidia > B-17B0 > Aurantibacillaceae > UBA4416. The sequence continues at coordinate 1,155 of JANPOX010000453.1, forward strand.
ATGATGGTGTAAGCACAGTTGATTTGGATAACTTAGCGGCAGAAACAGCTGCATCGTTAACAACCAAACATCCTGATTATGCTCAGTTAGCATCCCGTATTGCTGTAAGTAACTTACACAAGAATACCATCAAATCGTTTTCGAAAACGGTTGAGATATTATACAAGTATGTAGATCCTAAAACAAATCAAAAAGCGTCGTTAATTGCCGATGACGTTTATGAGATCGTGATGAAAAATGCACAGTTGTTAGATTCATCTATTATATACGATAGAGATTTTGGTTATGATTATTTTGGTTTTAAAACATTAGAACGTTCTTACTTATTAAGAACTCATGGTAGAGTTACTGAGCGCCCTCAACACATGTTAATGCGTGTATCTATTGGTATACACAAAGAAGATATTACTGCTGCCATTGAAACTTATAATTTAATGAGTGAGCGTTGGTTCACACATGCCACTCCAACTTTATTTAATGCCGGTACGCCAAAACCACAAATGAGTTCTTGCTTTTTATTACAAGCAAAAGATGATAGTATTGATGGAATTTATGACACATTAAAACAATGTGCTCGTATTTCTCAATCAGCCGGAGGAATTGGTTTAGCGATTCATAAAGTACGTGCTACAGGCTCTTATATTAAAGGAACCAATGGTACATCAAACGGAATTTTACCCATGCTTAAAGTATTCAACGAAACTGCACGTTACGTTGATCAGGGTGGTGGAAAACGTAAAGGTTCTATCGCTATTTATTTAGAGCCTTGGCATGCAGATATATATCAGTTTTTAGATATTCGTAAAAATCATGGTAAAGAAGAAATGCGTGCGCGTGATTTATTTACTGCATTATGGATTCCGGATTTATTTATGAAGCGTGTGGAAGAAGAAGGTGATTGGAGTTTAATGTGCCCTAACGAATCACCGGGATTATACTTATGTCATGGTAAAGAGTTTGAAGCATTATATACTAAATACGAAGCAGAAGGAAAATTCCGCAAGCAAATTAAAGCGCGTGAATTATGGGCAGCTATTATCGATTCTCAGATCGAAACAGGAAACCCATACATGTTATTTAAAGATGCCTGTAATTTAAAATCCAATCAATCACATTTAGGTACTATTCAATCTAGTAACTTATGTACGGAGATTGTTGAATACACAAGTCCTGATGAAGTAGCTGTTTGTAACTTGGCATCTATTGCTTTACCTCGTTTTGTGGACGAAAAAACAGGAACGTTTGATCACCAGCGTTTATTTGATGTTACTTATATCATCACTAAAAATTTAAATAAAGTAATTGACCGTAACTACTACCCAATTCCCGAGGCGCGTAACTCAAACATGCGTCACCGCCCAATCGGACTAGGAGTTCAAGGTTTAGCAGATGCATTTATTTTAATGCGTTACCCGTTTGAAAGTGAAGAAGCGAAGAAATTAAATTCTGAGATCTTTGAAACCATTTATTATGCTGCAATGACAGCTTCTAAAGATCTTGCAATTAAAGATGGTGCTTACGAATCTTATCCTGGTTCACCATTATCAAAAGGCATCATGCAGTTTGATATGTGGGATGTAACACCAAGCCCACGTTGGGAATGGAATATCTTAAAAGAAGAAGTAGCAAAATATGGTGTACGTAACTCTTTATTGGTTGCTCCAATGCCAACTGCTTCTACATCACAAATTTTAGGAAACAACGAATGTTTTGAACCATACACTTCTAACATTTATAGCCGTCGTGTATTATCAGGTGAGTTTGCAGTAGTAAACAAACACTTATTACGTGACTTAGTAAAATTAGGAATGTGGAATGATGCATTGAAAAATAAAATCATCGGTGCAAACGGATCTGTACAAGGTATTGCAGAGATTCCTCAAAACATTAAGGATATTTACAAAACTGTTTGGGAAATTAAACAACGTACCATTATTGATATGGCTGCTGACCGAGGCGCTTATATTTGCCAGTCACAATCATTGAACCTGTTTATCCAGGATGCGAACTTTGCGAAATTATCTTCTGCACATTTCTATGCATGGAAAAAAGGATTAAAAACAGGTATGTATTACTTACGTACGAAAGCTGCAGCTGATGCTATTAAGTTTACAGTTGACCAGGCTGCATTATCTATACCGGTATTAGGTAACGAAGACGCTTTGTTATTTGAACGCGGACAAGAGCACGTAATTAGCATTGAAGAACAACAAGCACAATTATCCTGTTCTTTAGATAACCCTGAAGACTGCGAAGCTTGCGGCTCGTAGTTTCGACAAGCTCAATTACCTTTCTGTCACGTTGAGCGGAGTCGAAACGCGCTTTAATATGAATCGTATCGAGAAGTAGACGAAAGAAAAAAATAAAGTTTAACCCTAAGAAAAAGCCTCTCTGAAAATTTTAGAGAGGCTTTTTTTAAGATAATAAAATTAAAAATACGTGATGAATAAGTATATTTTAATATTACTTTCCATATACCCTTTCCATGTTTTTATTGCTCAACAAAGAAGTATATCACAAATTTTCTATGACAAAGGGAACATAGCATTTGCTAAAAAAGATTATAAAACAGCAGACTCCTTATTTAGCTTGTCTTTAAATTTAGAACCACATCCAGATTCTTATTATAACCGTGCGGTTTGCCGCCGTCAGTTAAATGATATTAAGGGCTATTGTTTAGATTTGTTAAATGCAGCTGATTTGTTCGATTTAGAAGCTAAAAACTTATTTTGGAAACAATGTGCAATCGCAGATACAATTTATAAGAAGAATAATGGTGACGCGGCGACAAAGTTAGATTATGAATTAGTTGAATATATTAAATCATATAAGTTCAATACAGATTTTGATTACCAAAAATCAGATACGACTAAGAAGATTATTCTTTCAAAAATTCGTGATAACAATGAAGTTATATACCGGGATTGTAGGGATGTTATGGAACCGCGATATACAAAAGGCATAGCTAATTTAGTGGTTTATCTTAAGACACAGACAGAGTTTTTGAAGTTGATTAAGGATAATAAACTTGCGGGCTTGGCTACTATTTCATTGGTAATTGACGAAAATGGCAAACCTAAAAAAATAGAGATAAAAGATGGAGTAAAAAATAAAGCAAGTGATGAATTAGTAAGAGCGCTTTTTAATACGCCTAATTGGACTCCAGCATTTTATGATGGCAGGGCTGTAAAATTTCAAGCTCAGCTTTTTGTAACATATTATGATAGCGTAGTAGATGTTTCTTTTAATTTATTTTCGCTAAGAGCAAATGATGGAAAAGAACCAATAGTAGAGATAATGCCTGAATTCATTGGTGGTCCAATGGCGATGCTAAAGTTTATTCAAAAGGAAATAGTTTACCCTCGGTCTGCAAAGGAAGCGGGCTTACAAGGGAAATGTTTTTTGAAATTTGTTGTGCTTCCAAATGGAAAGCTAGCCAATCTCCAAATAATTAAAGGCGTTCCTGGTTGCACGGAATGCGATCGCGAGGCAATTCGTGTAATACAATTAATGCCACAATGGGAGCCTGCCAAGAAAAATGGGAAACAGGTTTCTTGCTTTTTCAATTTGCCTATTAATTTTCAATTACGTTAGATCCGATGTGTAGAACTCTTTTCCTTTTTTTATTTCTTTTTTTATTTTCTCTCTCAGGATCCTCACAGGTAACCAAAGCCGATTATTATAACAAAATTGATAATAAGGTATTTACTTTCTCAAAAAAGAGCCCGGATGCTCCTTTTGATTCTATTACTACTTTTGTTAACCATGAATTTAAAACATCCGAAGACCGAGCAAGGGCCTATTATACCTGGATAGCCTTAAATATTTCATATGATGTTGAACATTTGAATGAGATGAATTTAATGCAGGTATTCAATATAAACTCATCCAGCACTAATCAGAAAGGCAAAGATGTTCTAAGGAACAAGAAAGCAGTATGCGAAGGTTATTCTAATCTTATGGTTGATTTTTGTGCCAGCTCTTCTATTCCCTGTTACATGGTATGTGGATATACTAAGACACCAAACGGAGATATTCCCGAAATTTTGCATGCCTGGAATGTCTTAAGAATTGATTCTGTCTGGACATTTGTTGACATTACCTGGTCAAGTGGCTATATGGATTATAGCGGAAAGTACGTAAAACGATTTTCAAATTTATATTTCCTACCTAAAGCTAAAAATTTCGTGAAAGATCATTTGCCTTTAGATCCCATGTGGGAGTTATTAAAGAACCCTTTCACTAAACATGACTTTGAAAAAGATAGTTTAACAATTTCTCATTCCCCAGTATTTAATTTTCCTGATTCACTTAGAGCTTATGTAAATCAGACTCAGGAAAAACGCGAATATCTTAATTTCCTACATTATTACAGGGCAAACCCTGATGACTCAAGGCACGCAAAAAACCTTGATATTTTGAATAATAATACAATTGCCGATCAGTTGAACAGAGGCGTAGCTTATCATAAAGATTTTATGGAGATTGCAAATAAAAAACTTTCTAAAAAGCCAAATCTTGCTGATTGTAAAAAAGCAAGAGTGATGCTCGACAGTGTTACGTTCTATAATAACGAGGCTCAATCGCTATTGTTAAGTGTACCAGTTTATACTACTGAATATAAAGACGTATTTGTCAGGATGCAAAATTCCATTGATGAAAATAAAAAAGGGCTTAAGACCAATTATGACAATCTTAATAAATTGCAAGCTTATTTAAAGAAGAAATAATACAGCTTCGAAAACTGTTAATGTACTAATTTTTAGATAAGGTTATCTTTAGTTAAGAGTCTGCGTCTTTAGTATTATGACAACAACAAAACTAAACGATATGGAAAGCCTTTCACCCCTGTTTAACTTCTTTAAAAAAACGGTGATAAGAAAGCCGTCTCAATAATATGAAAAAACTCCTTGGCATCCTTCTAATTATCCTAAGCTTATTTTTTGCCTATGTCGCGGTGTTTGCTCTTGCTATGGTTTTATCTGAAATGCAATCCGGAATTTCCAATGATGGGCAGGAGATTGGAACCCATATTGGGTATTGGTTGATCACCGTTCTGATAGCATACATTGCCTATTGGCTGTTTAGAAAAGCAATCCGGTTATTAAAATCGAAAATCCTTGGAAATTCCTAAGAAAGCTACAAGGAGGGATTTTCTAAAATAAGTTTATCTTTATTTTACATTTTATCTGCGTCTTTTTTCAAACCCTGCGTCTTTAGTATTATGACAACAACAACCGAAACTATATGGAAAGCCTTTCATCAGGAGCTGTTTAACTTCATTAACAAAAGGGTGAATGATAAAGATGTTTCAAAGGACATTTTGCAGGACGTATTTATTAAAATTCATTTAAAGTTAAAAACTCTGAGTGAGAAGGATAAATTAGCTTCCTGGGTCTATCAGATAACCCGGAATAGCATCTTAGATCATTTTAGAAAGCAAAAAACGAAAGTTCCTTTGTCTGATAATTTGATTGAACTTGAAGAAGAAAAAGTGTTGAATACTGAATTGGTTAAATGCTTAAAGCCAATGATAGATCAACTGCCTAAAAATTATAAAGAAGCCATATTGCAAACAGAGATAGGATCATTATCCAAGAAAGAATATGCCGACAAACTGGGTATTTCATATTCAGGGGCGAAATCCCGTATTCAAAGAGCACGCCAGCAGTTGCACAGTTTGTTTAATGAATGCTGCTCTATTGAGTCTGATAAATACGGGAACATCATAGAACATGAATGTA
>JANPOX010000454.1:0-6597 GCA_031428235.1 Bacteroidia bacterium
TAAGCATAACACTAAGATTTTTTTTGTAAAAATTTTCATAGTTTTTGTTTTTTAAGGTTTATAATAGTAGTTACGATAAGGAAGCACGTTTGGATTTAGAAACAAATAAAAAGTTACATTGTTTTGAAAAAATGTTATATAATATTTAACTTGTTGAATGTCAAATTATTATATTGTTTCAAAAAACGCATAATAATTACCCGTTCGATCCACAATTTACAAATGGTAATTTATATTTAGAACTAATTAAAAAGACCCGACAAATAGCGGGTCCTTTTGGTGATAAAAATATGTGGGTGAGATTAAAAAGCAAATCCTAGCACTAAGCCAAATCCACGAATACTTGTCATTGGTAAACCTCTTACTGTAGCCGTGGCAGAATTATGAGTTGTTTCAACGGTTACTTCACCATTACCAAAACTTCCCAGTTCACTGATATTCGTTCGGATATCATTTTTAAGATTTTCCTGCTCCTGTGGCGACATATGAAGATTTCCATCGGTCGATTCTGAATTGATCATGAATTTAGCTTTACCGTATCCGCCACCCAATATCCACCAGTCAATTGAAAAGTGTTTGCCGATGATCCATTGTGAACCAATCATTAAACCAGCTGTAAATCCTGAATAAGCGGCTTTAACATTATAAGTATTTTGTTGTCCGGTTGTGGAATCTCTGTCAACGTACAAAGTTGACATACTATATTTTGAATATCTGAAATAAGGAGCCAGATAAAATCCGTGAGGAGCTTGATGCTTCACTTTTTTTCCGGGATAAATCCGAATTTCGGGAGTAACTGACCAACCACCAAATTTAGGAAGTGCATAACCTTCTCCATTAGAAGATGGTGTAAAAAACTGAGAAGGAATTTCTCTTTTAATTAAATAACTTACGCCTAATGCTGCGGAGAAATTTTTATGAAACGCAAACTCGTATTGCATTGAAATATTAGTAAGAGCTAATTGCGTTAAGTTTAGTTTGATGACCTGCTTTGGTGAGCTCGCAGGCGCATCATCTTTCATAAACAATTTCTTCTTCTTAACTAACAGAGGAGAATTTTCGTTTAAAACCGGATCAATTTTTGCCGTTAATGATGATGAAAACACAAACAGCACTGATGAAAGGATAAGCAGACTTTTTTTCATAGCTTTAATTTTTAGTTACATTTATTTACTCAAATTTATTAAAAAAAAACAAAACTCAAAATTTAATTCAGTTATATGTATTTGAGATAGTTTTGAATTTAGTGTAATAATACGCACCATGCTTCTTTCACTTTATTCAGATCCAGCAGAGTTTTAACATATTGGTGTTTTTCTATTTCAGTAGAAAATGATTGTGTTAACATTGTATTATAATTTTCAATTTCTTCTTTATTGGGTAATATTTCAATATTACCTAATTGTCCTAAATTATTACCGGTTAATACCATACTGTTTTTTATATGGGCAGGAATTTTATCCACTCCAACACCAATAGTCGTAATAGGCTTTTCAATTTCAAATAAAGAATCGCCATGTGCCCTGCAATACCAGTTACCACCCATACGGGCTACTAAATCTATTTTTTGTTGGTCAATAAGTTGATGTTCATTAAGCACAGATTCATCAATATGAATTTTAACAACTTCGCACATTACCAAATTGCAATTACCGATTTCTTTTAATTCAAAAACCTTACATTCTAACTGCACCGGACTTTCTTTAACTCTCATCGGTTTTACAAGTTCAGAAGCTATTGGAGTAAAACCTGCTTTTGTAAATTCACTGATGCCTTTTGGATAAGGACTGCTGGCCAGGCTCATTTGCTGAACCATATTATAGTTGACAATATTAATTACACATTCAGGCACCTCTTTAATATTTAAATGAGTGTCTTTTGCTAGTCCTGTTTTGCCGCTAATGTTGGGAGAAAAAATAGCGATAGGGGGTTTTGCAGAAAATACATTAAAAAAACTGAAAGGAGCCAGGTTATGATTTCCCGCAGCATCAACGGTACTTGCAAAACAAATTGGTCTTGGACCCACAGCGCCTAATAGATACTGATGTAATTGTGGAACCGAAATTTCGCTTGGGGATATAGATAGCATGTATTATTTATGAATGATGTTTATAAGCAATTAATTTGTTTTCCTGATCTTATCAATTAGGAAAGGATCACCTAAAATTTCGGTACAGGTTACAACAGAACTAACGGTTACTCCCAATACTCCATGTAAATTTAAATTTTGCCCGGTCAAAAATAAATTACTGACTTTTGTACGGGGAGTAATAAATGTTTTTAAGGGTTCTTTATAGTCTTTAATGGCGCCATATAACGAACCATCTCTGCTTCCTATATAATCGCGGTAAGTGATAGGTGTAGCACTTGTATAGGATTGCACTTTTGAACGCATGCCAGGCAAACGCGTTTCTAAAAGATCAAGCAGCTTTTCTGATTTTTCAATTTTAAATGCTTCGTAATCATCTCCTCTGTAATTTACATTGTTGGGGATGATACTTTTAGTATCCCACCATTTTTCACATTCATCAAACCGCATGTAACTCATGGCTGTGAAATTTTCAGTATAATCCGGATTACGAGAATTTGTATTTCCAAAAACAGCTATGGACTCAGGCCAGTTTTTAATTTCATAAAATGGTCCCGCCCAAACGTCATGATTTTGTAAATGATAAATATTATGATTTAGATGTTCCATTGAATTTGGTTTTACAACTACATTCAATAAAAAAGCAGACACTGTACTTTCCAAACCTTTTAATCTATTTTTATACGCAGAGCGTAATTGCGGCCCCTCCACCATGTCAATGGTTTTGCTTAAATCAATTGCAGATACAAATGTTTTTGCTTCAATGCGCTCACCATTAACTAACTCAACTGATTCAATTGCATCACCTTTAAAATTAAAACGGGATGCTTCATGATAATTTAAAATTTCGCCGCCCATCTCTTTGATATTGTGGCTCATTATTTTTGCAATTTGTGAGCTTCCATCAATGCATCTGTAAGAGCTTTCTATGTAGGAATTAACAACTAAGGCATGTAAATAAAAAGGTGATTTACCAGCGACTCCGGCATACAACATATTATTGCCTGCAATGACTCTTTGAAGTGTAGGATCTTTAAAAATGGAATTTATATAAGTTTGAGAATCAATTTGTAAATGCCAGGCATTTGTAAAATCTTTTTTGTTGCTGGATAAATTATACATTGGAAAATCAGCACAGGTTTCTCTGATTTTTTGAATATAGAGTTTAAGCGCTTCTCTTTCATGAGGAAATATCGCAGCCAATTGTTCAACAAAATTATCATAACCCTGGGCGTGTGGATATAATTGTTCATCTCCTTCAAATGAAATAACATCAAAGCCATTTTCATCTAACTTTTGCAATTTTAAATCTTTAAGAAGATTAAAATATTTAAAATAGCTATGTAAATTCTGACCTTCATCTAAACCTCCAAGATAGTGCACACCTGTTTCGAAAATAGTTTTATCCCTGCTGTAAATTTGCAAAGATCCACCTATTTGTCTGTTTTTTTCCAATACACAAACCTTCATTCCATGCTTCGCCAAAATGTATGCCGTGCATAAACCACCAAGGCCGCTACCAATTATTACTACATCGTATTTACTCATAAAAAGCTAGGTCAAGTATAAACATTTTTCTAAAATAAAGTTGAAGTTTTTATTAATAAGTATTACTTTTAAGTTCATTAAATTCATGGCTAGAACGCACTATTATTATTCTTTTTTTCTGCTTCTTTTTTTTAGCCTGAGGTTCTATGGTCAAAATTATACAATTACCGGAAAAGTATTTGATTCCGAGTCAAAAGAACCTTTACCTTTTGTTCCGGTTTTAATTAAGGGAACAAGTGTTGGAGCAACAACTGATTTTGATGGAAATTATATTATTACCACTGATAAATTGGGAGATTCAATCATAGCTTCTTATGTAAGCTATAAAAAAGTTTCGAGAGCTATAAAACGTGGAGTAAATCAATCAGTTAATTTGCCAATGGTGTTGGAGGGAGTTAATTTATTGGAAGTGGTTGTTAAGGCTGGTGAAAATCCTGCTCACAGAATTATAAGAAACGTAATTGCCAATAAGGAATTTAACAATAAACGCAGACTAGATGCTTACCAGTACGAAACATATAATAAGGTTGAGTTTGATTTGAACCGTATTCCGAAAGAAATGCGGGAAAGAAAAATCTTTAAACCTATCCAATTTGTATTTGATAATGTAGATAGCCTCAATTCAGGAGAAAAACCATCACTTCCTATTTTTATTACTGAAGCCATTTCTGATATGTATTATCGAAGTAATCCTTCTCTAAAAAAAGAAGTAATTAAGGCAAGTAAAGTAACTGGAATTGAAAACACAAGTGTCACTTCGGTGATGGGAGATATGTATCAAAATATAAATATTTATGATAACCACTTGCTGATTTTCAATAAAGATTTTGTAAGCCCCATTTCAGATAATGCTTTCTTTTATTATAAATTTTATTTAGAAGATAGTTTATATATTGGAAGTACGCGTTGTTACCAAATACGGTTTAAGTCAAAACGGCCACAGGAATTGTGTTTTAGTGGAAATATGTGGATCTCTGATACGACCTGGGCTGTAAAGCGTTTGGAGATGACAATTCCCAAGGATGCGAATATTAATTTTATTAATGCAGCAAATATTGTTCAGGAATTTACTCAGGTGGATAGTACGTGGATGTTAAGCAAAGATCGTTTAGTAATTGATTTTGCCATGTATAAAAATCAGGTTGGTATTTATGGAAGGAAGACAACTTCTTATAAAGATTTTAAAATCAATCAACCTAAAGACATTAAGTTTTATGAATTTGGTGACAAAATAATTGTTGAAGATTCGGCAATGAAGTATACCGATGTTTTCTGGGATACCCACAGGCATGATAGTTTATCGATCAGGGAAAAGAAAATTTATCACATGATCGATACAATTAAAAGTTTGCCTGTATATAAAACATGGGTCGATATTTTTACCATTTTTGTTTCAGGTTATAAAGTGGTCAATAATTTCGAAATCGGCCCCTATTTTAACCTGGTTAGTTATAACAAAGTAGAAGGAACCCGTGTTCGTTTTGGCGGCCGCACAAGCAGTAAATTCAGTCGATGGTATGAATTACAAGGTTACGTGGCCTATGGGTTTAAAGATGAAAAATATAAATACAGCCTTGGTTTTAAAAGTTTTATTTCTAAAAAACCACGCCGCCAATTAGTTGGTATGACCTATAAAAGTGATTATGAAATATTAGGTCAGAGTCAGAATGGATTTTCACAGGATAATATTTTTGCTTCTTTATTCAGAACAAGTCCTTTAACAAATCTAACTCGAGTTGATCAAACCTATGCCTGGTATGAAAGAGAATGGGTAGATGGTTTGACATCTAAAGTGACCTTGATTGGAAGAACGATTACGCCCTTGAGCGCTGATGTATATAAATATTACAAGAGTGATGGAAGTATTGTAACAAAAGAAAACATTAAAAATACTGAGGTTAGGTTAAATGTTAGATTTGCTTACAAGGAAAAATTTATTAGTGGTGATTTTAGTAGAATTAGTTTAGGTACCAGATGGCCGGTATTTCAGGTAACGTATGCCAAGTCATTACAAAATGCTTTCAGAGGTGAATATGATTATCAGAAAGTTGTTTTAAATATTGGTGACCGTATACGGTTAATTTCATTATTAGGTTATACAGATTATACTGCTGAAGTTGGAAAAATTTTCGGAGCAGTTCCCTATCCGTTGATGGAGTTGCATGGAGGTAATGAAACTTATGTATATGATTATATGTCATTTAATATGATGAAATATTATGAGTTTGCCAGTGATCAATACGCTTCAGTAGGATTGTTCCATCACTTTGAAGGATTAATATTTAATAAAGTTCCTTATTTAAAAAAACTCAGATGGCGCGAAGTAGTTAGTTGTAAAGCGCTCTGGGGTAGTGTAAATGAAAAAAACAGAAGGACCTTGATTTTTCCTACAACATTAAATGCTCTTGGAAACGAGCCCTACATAGAATTGAGTGCCGGTATTGAAAATATATTTAAAGTATTCAGAATAGATGCCTTATGGCGTACCACCTATTTAAGACCAAAAGCAATAGATAATTTTGGAGTTAAATTCGGATTTCAATTAGCGTTTTAGAAAACGAATTCCCCTTCTCTGTTTGGAGAGGGTTAAGGGGAGGTCTTTCACATTTTTTGTAATTTAAAAGCACTAATCTTTGTCTATATTTGATTGATTAATAAAAAAATATGATACTTCGTTCAGAAAATTTAATTAAAAAATATAAGAACAGAACAGTGGCCAATAATGTCAGTGTTCAGGTACAGCAGGGTGAAATTGTTGGTTTGCTTGGGCCTAATGGTGCCGGTAAAACAACCTCTTTTTATATGATCGTTGGAATGGTAAAACCTAATTCAGGCAAAATTTACCTGGATGATAAAGACATTACCAATGAGCCTATGTACAAGCGCGCACAATTAGGAGTTGGTTATTTGCCACAGGAAGCATCTGTTTTTAGAAAATTAAGTATTGAGGACAATTTACG